>JAIORR010000333.1 GCA_021108055.1 Candidatus Cloacimonadota bacterium | reverse complement strand
CCAAATTATGTGGTGAAGCGACTCCGTCGCTTTTGCATCAATACAGTTGATGCAGTCCAAAATCTTCACTTTCTGCCCTTTCAGATTGTAGATTTCAATCCGCCAAGGCGGACAAGTTTCGGTGGTTTTCTCGGTGATCTCGGTGGTGAATTTAATCGTTGTGGACGGGTTGAATGGATTCGGGTAATTACTCAGCATAAAGGGTACATCCGGTATTCGTTCATCGATAGAGGAAGAATTCAACATTAGTTGTAATGAATTATAAAGATTCAGCCTGCCACCGGAAACCGTGATCCCATCGAGTGATGGAAGCACATCCACACCTTCCAGGATATACTGTTTGATAAGCAGAGCCGTTTCTGCCGGCTGCTGTTGATATTGAAGCAGAAATTCTTCATCGGCTGCAGAAAGCAAAAGAGCTACAGCACCCGTCACATGTGGAGTTGCCATCGAAGTGCCTGTCTTATAACTGTAGGAATTATTAGTATCTGTAGAATAAACACTTGTTCCCGGTGCTCCCAGATCGATGGTCGTAAATCCATAAGCTGCAGAACTATTTTTAACATCCATATCAGTAGTATTTGTAACTGTAATCAGATGATCGCTATCGCAGGCAGTAGGCATATCACCGGTTTCATCTACATTCGCATTTATGTTCATTGTAGCAGCAGCACTTAAAATTCCAGCCATTCCCATAGAATCGTACATTGCACTCCAGAGCGGGTAATCTTCCGGATTCCCATAATTTATACCAAAAGAAGAATTCGTGGCAACCACAAAGGCACCATGTTCTCCACCTGTTTCATTATATAAACTGCGCATTTCCAGAACATATCCGTAAGCTTCCACAACAACAGATTCCGAACCTGAAGAACCGGCTACCGGCATCGTTTGCACATTCCAGTTCACGCCGCAAACCCCCAGTCCATTATTTCCGATAGCTGCTGCAATTCCGGAAACATGGGTTCCATGACTATCCGTAGGAATATATCCATTACTGTCATACGCATTCCATCCGTCATAATCGTCAATGTATCCGTTTTCATCATCATCGAGTCCATTACCCGGAATCTCATCATAATTCTTCCAGAGTGCAAGATCGTTATGAGCAATATAACATCCGCCATCCACGATCGCTACAACGATAGTATCGCCCAATACGGTTACTCCGCTTGTGTTTGTATCCCAGGCTTCCGGAGCGTCAACATCCGCATCTTCAAGTCCACCGGTTTGTCCGATATTATGCAAAGCCCACTGATTTGTAAAAGACGGATCGTCTGGAAAGATTTCACGCTTTTGCACATAATGATTGAATTGTGCTTCTTTCACAAATTTATGCTGCTTTATGGAAAAGAGAACTTCTTGGTCTGGCTGTCGATCTGCAAAAAATGTGACAAGCCAGATATTCATCCTGCGGGAAAGCAGTTTCACAGGTTGAACTTCGATCCCATTCAAATCGCTGGAAATTAAATTAATAGCTTCCTGACTGCTGTTTCCCGTTTTTAACCGGATCATCATTTCATTTGGAACGTATGGTGATTCGTTTGCAAAAATAACTGTAACAAATAAACCTGACATCAATAAAACAAATAGTTTTTTTCTCATAATTCACTCCATATTTTATTATTTCCCTCGTTCCAAAGCCCCAGCTTTGGAATGGTGCAAATGACAGAACAATGTTCTGTCGCTACATTTTTAACTCTCGTTCCTAAGCCCCAGCTTGGGAATGCCGAACGAATGACAGAACAATGTTCTGTCACTACATTATTCAAAATATAATTTCAACCCCACCGGACGATGATCGGACACATTTTCATAATATTCACTCCAGCCGCCTTCCAGATAATGGTCAATCAAAATTGTCTCTACCACGGAAAGAGGATCTGCAAATTCATCGAAGAGTTCATTTGTTATCAGGATATGATCAAGGTGACTGGGCCAACCCGGATATGACCAGTTTGAAATACTTCCTTCTGCAATCTCCATATCTGTGAAAAGGTAATTTTCCGGTTGAGAAACAAAATTCCAGAAAACGTTGCTTTCCTCTGGTTCGGCAATATCATCGTTCAGATCACCCACCAGGATCACTTTTGAATCGGTGAAATTATTTTCGATATATAACTGCAGTTTCTGTGATGCTTCTTCACGTCTATCTTCATCTTCGTGGTCTCCACCTGCTTTCAGATGATTATCGATGAGCACCAGTTCCTGTTCATCATAAGTTAATTCAAATACAAGCGGACTGCGTGGAAAAGCGTACCAGTCATCCTGATAAATTTCATAAATACTATCTACTTCTGCGAAATCGTTTTTATAAATATACGCCAGGTTGCCGTAAGTATCACTGTTTGCTTTGTAACCATCCCAATTGTAAAGAGAATCGATTTCCTGCAATTCTTCAACAACATAGTTAAAATAACTGCTGCTTTCGATCTCCTGCAAAGCAACTATATCCGCATCGATAGCCATAATGATCTGAACCACATAATCTGCTGTGATCATATCTTCTTTTGGAAAATTTTGAATATTCCATGTAACTATCTCGAAAGTGGAATCTGTTCCAAAGAAAAAATCAGATAGTGTGGGATCGGGTTCCGATGGCTGTAAAAAATTATCTGAGCCACAAGAAAACAAAAAGCAGAATATAAATGTAAATAATAAATATCTCATTTTAACCTTTCAATTAATTTAACTGCCGACATCAAATTTTTCACAATAAAATCCGGTTTATATTTCCAGGAATCACGATTTTTGTAAAACTCTTTTTTGCCGTCACCGGTCAGAACGAGAAAAGTGGTGAGTCCCGCTTTTTTTCCAAAAGCAATATCGGCATATCTATCACCGATCATAAATGAACTATTTATTTGGAAATTATATTTCTTCAATGCCTTTTTGAACATTCCCAACCCGGGTTTTCGATCTTCATGATCTATGTTATACGGTTCCAGTTTCCCCTCGATGTGATACGGAGAAATATAGATAGCGTCGATCTTTGCACCTTGTTCTGCAAGAGAGTCCTGCATTTTCTTGTGTATTATCTCGAGGTCTTCTAATGTATAGAATTCACGGGCAATTCCTGACTGATTTGTTACAATAAGAACCAGGTATCCCGATTTATTCAAAAGGGAAATGGCTTCTGCTGCAAAAGGATAGAGTTCAAAATCATCAGGATGATTGATAAATCCGTTCTTATCCGGATTAACAGTTCCATCCCTATCCAGGAAAACAACTTTTGTTAAATTATCTTTTTTCATATTAATATTAGCCACAGAGATTTATACGCCAGCCAAAGG
>JAIORR010000010.1 GCA_021108055.1 Candidatus Cloacimonadota bacterium | reverse complement strand
GAAACATCATCAAACAAAAAGCCTATTCGGTCATCAATATCTTCGGACTGGCTCTGGGATTGGCAGCTTGCATTTTGGTGGGATTGTACATTTACCAAGATCTGCATTATGATAATTATCATCAAAATGGAGATAACATCTATCGGATTACCGTTAAAACCATTGCTCCAAATGGTAGCGACCACAACGCCCAAACACCTGCTCTGGTAGCTCCCACTCTAGAGCAGCATTTCCCTGAAATCGAGAAAATATCCCGTATCTATTTTTCCAGCAAAGACCTGATTACCTACGAAGATATGAAATTCTATGAAGAAGACATTGTTTTTGCTGATGAAGATTTCTTCGATATGTTCAGCTATAAAACTCTGCAGGGAAATCCTGCCAAATTTCTAAAAAAAGAGAATACCATTATTATAACTCGGAAAATAGCGGATAAATATTTTGGAACAGAAAATCCGGTGGGACAAATTTTCAATTTTAATAACAGAATAAACCTGGAAATTGCCGGAGTTATCGAGAATGTTCCGGTGAATTCCCATTTCACATTTGATATGGTAGTAACTTACAAAACTTTGGTCGATTTGCCCCAGGGAAATTACCTTGATCAATGGGGTGCAACTTTTGGTTCATATACTTATGTGATGCTTCATCCCGAAACCGATATTGAGCAGTTAATAAATAAGGTAGATCCTTTCCTAACCGATAAGATGGAAACATCACCAAGAATCACTAAATCAGTCGTTTTGCAACCAATTGAATCGATCCATATATTTTCTGATCTCGGTGATGAAATAGATCCTAACAGTTCTGTCACTTACATCATCATTTTAGGTTCCATCTCTATTTTCATTCTCATTTTGGCCTGTATCAATTTCGTGAACCTGACCACAGCCAGAGCTGTGAAACGAGCCAGGGAAATAGGAGTGAGAAAGGTTTTTGGTGCTTATAAACTTCAATTGATTCGACAGTTTTTGGGTGAATCTATTCTGATCACGCTGATCGCATTGGGGTTTGCTTTCGTTCTGGTAGAGCTTTTCGAACCATCATTCTCCCATTTGATCGGTTCTCCCCTTATTTATAACTGTTTTAACAATGTTTCGATCTTTTCCTCTATTGTGGCAACTTCACTGATCATCGGCGTTCTGGCTGGTTTGTATCCTGCTTTTGTACTTACCCACTATCAACCTGCTTTGGTTATGAAAGGTGCTACTAAACAGGGAAAAAGCGGTTCTGCGATCTTGCGAAAAAGTCTGGTTTTATTCCAGTTTTCCATATCCATCATTCTTATTATTTTCACGATCCTGATCAATCAGCAGATCAATTTCATGCGTGGATTTGATATGGGATTCGATAAAGATCAGGTTGTTGTATTGAAAACTCCCGAACGTATGTCACATAATTCTGAAACTGTGAAAAACGAGATCAACGCTATTCCCGGTGTGGTCGAATCTTCTGCCAGCCTGGGAGTTCCGTTGATGGGAAGTGGATTTGGAACAAACCTGACTCCGGATATGAAGCACGAGGATGAGGATTTCATGATCTCTGTTAAAATGATCGATCATAATTATCTGGATTTTTATGATATCCCACTCTTGGCAGGTCGCAAACTTTCCGAATTAAGCGAGACAGATTTCAGGACGGTGACCGTTGTGAATGAAGCTGCTGTGAAAAAACTTGGTTTTGCCAGCAACGAAGATGCGATAGGGCATGCCTATACTATTGGATTGAGTGATGGTGTGAAAAGATTTAAACCTGAGATCATTGGAGTGGTAAAAGATTTTCATTTTGAGTCTCTGCACGAGGAAGTTTCTCCTCTTTTATTCATGCATTGGCCCTTTTTATTCCAGGAAGTGTCCATCAAGATTAATCCCTCAAATGTTCCTGAAACCATCAAAGAAATCAAGAATGTCTGGGAAAAATTCTATCCTGCTCATCCTTTCGATTATTCTTTCCTGGATGAGAAAATAGATAAAATATATAAAGCTGAGGAAAAATCCTTCCGGGTAATTTCAACGTTCTCTGTTCTGGCAATAATCATTGCTTGTATGGGACTTTTTGGGCTTACTCTTTACACCACAGAACAACGTCGTAAGGAGATTGGAATACGAAAGATTCTGGGTGCTTCTATTCCAAACATTATTAGGAATATCTCTTTAGAATTCCTGAAACTGGTTCTCATTGCCAATGTTATCGCCTGGCCTGTAAGTTATCTATTAGTAAACAAATGGCTGGCAAGTTTTCCGTATAAAGTGGAAATAAATATTCTTATTTTTCTTACAGCAGGAGCAACTGCACTTGGAATATCGCTTCTAACGATTGGTTATACCGTTCTGCGAAGTGCATCTTCTAATCCGATTGAGAGTATAAGGTATGAATAATAGCGTGTTAGCAATTAGCAGAATTTCTTGCAGTTCCCTTTTAACAAAAGTTAAACGTAGAATAGCAAGAAGAATCCTCCTCCTTCGGCTTGTCGCGACGGAGTACAACGAAGTCGGAAAAGGGGAACAAAAGGGGATTCTATTACACAAACAATTGCTTTCAAAAGAAAACATAAATCAGTTTTTTAATAACTTGATTTTCTTATCATCGCATCCAAGCCCAAGCTCGAATATGTGTTTTGCTCTTTCAGGATTACAAAGTCAAAGCTTTGTAACCAAAGCAGATCCCCGATTAAATCGGGAAAGATAAAAGAATAGGAGGATACATGAAGTTCGATAAGAATTTTGAAGAACAATGGTTAGATAAACTTCAGAATGGTCTGAAGAAGATCGGTAAAGTAGATTTGTTTATCGAACTTATAAAAAATAAAGACGAGCAATCTCTTGTGGAATGGACAGATAATCTGATGAAAATGTTAAAAGTAAATCTTACTCAAGAAGAGATCAACGCAGTAATGACAGGTTGTGCCTGCATTACTCCCAAAGATTATTTTGAACATATCCGTAATGAGTATGCAAAAACAAAAGACCTGAAGAAAGTTCATACAATGCTTCAAAAAGCGTTTGAGAAATTTATCAGGAAATATAAAAATCTCAATGATGAACAAATGATATTTCTGCGAGAAAACGGTTGGGGAATGGCAGGAAAATTGGAAGGAAATGTAATCTATGCAACGAAAATCCCGAAAGAATTTCACAAGTATTTCCAAACGACAGACGCACAAAAAAAGAAATATTATTATTGTCACTGTCCCAGGATCAGAGACTTGTTCTTAAATAACAAAAAACCGCTCGATGTGAATTACTGCTATTGTGGATCTGGATTTTACAAAGATATATGGGAATATATTTTACAGAGAGAAGTTAAAGTGGAAATCA
>JAIORR010000148.1 GCA_021108055.1 Candidatus Cloacimonadota bacterium | reverse complement strand
ACCCTCCATCCTTTCGGATAAAATTTTGTCAAGACTTTATAATCTTCATTTAAAAATATTTATTGCTTCCATAGCACAAATATAAGGTGTTCTAGGCAATAAAACAAATTTTTATGTTAGCGTATATGGGGCAACGCCCTGTGGGTTAGCAGATTATGCTTGATGCCCTGAAAGGGCAAGATAAATTAGTCCCATAAATACTTTTCATTATAATCAATCTTATATTTATTCAAAAATGCAATATATTCTTCTTGAAATGTCATCTTTTTGTGATGTTCTTTTTGGGTCTCAATATATCGTTTGATATTATTTACTTGTGTTGGACTTACAGAAAAAGCTCCATAGCCGTTTTGCCAATAAAAATCTTTATAAAAATTACCTTTTGTTTTTATCCACTTTGATGAGCTTTTTTTTATTTCTTCAAGATATTTAATAAGTGTAATTTTTTTGGAAAGACTTGATAAAATATGTACATGGTCAATATGACCTCCAATTTTTATAGGATAACATTCTAATTCTTTGCAAATTCCGCCTAAATATTTGTATAATTCATCTTCTATTTCCGGTTTTATTAATTTTTGCCGGTATTTTGTACTGAAAATAATATGAACGTAGATATTTGATAGTGATTGAGCCATAATTATATCGTTTTTATTTTGCCCTTTCAGGGCTTAACGTAATCTGCTTTTTATTACCCTGCCCTTCGGACAGGGCTATTATATATATGCCTTTCAGGCAATTTCATTTTTAAGTTTTTACCCTGTGCTATTATATTTTGCTCTTTCAGAGCTTTTTCTCTTTGAATTTATGTGTTTAACACCTTAATTATTTAGTTTTGAAAGAACTTTTTATTTTAAGGTTATCTTTTAACTGTTATAATTTTTAATTTAGCTCTGAAAGAGCTTTTATATATTAACACAGGGCAACGCCCTGTGGGTTAATAGATTGTGCCTGATGCCCTGAAAGGGCAAGATAGAATATTCTTAATAAAAATATCATTCATAAACTAAATGTTTATAAGGCATTAAAAATTCTCTTAATTTTTTAAATGCAATGCCCATATTATTTTCAACTGTTTTTGCTGTGATTTGTAAATATTCTGCAATTTCATTATAACTCAATCCTTCATTTTTGCTCAAAATAAACACTTGCTTTGTTCTGTCCGGTAATTGTTCAACTGCTTTTTTATAGATTTTATTAAAATCCTCATTTTCCACATTGATTGTTTCCGGTTCCTTTTTATCAACTACATAATTATCTTCATAAATACTTCTGGTTTGCTCCTTTTTGATATAATTCAATGCTGTATTTCTGACAGAAGTATAAAGATATGATTTTACCGAACTGTTGATTTTTAACTTTTTTCTTTGTTGCCATAATTTCACAAAGAAAGATTGAACAATTTCTTCGGCATTATCGTTATCTCTTGTAAACATTACGGCAAATCGACATAAGGGAGCATAATACTTTTTAAAAAGCACATCAAATGCAAGTTCATTTCCTCTCTTAATTCGTTTATACAGGTCAAGATCTGTTAATTCCAAAACCGGGTTTTTTATTATAATGACAAATTGTAAATGATGCTCCCCCAAATTTGAAGCCGGCAAATTTAAGACAAAGATAATTTTTTATACTTTTGCCTGAAAATAATTATATGTCACCTGTTTTAGTTTTCTCGGTAATAGCATCTTATTTCGGATTGCTTATTCTTATTTCATATTTTACATCAAGAAAAAGTAATAATGCAGCTTTTTTTACGGCAAATAAGCAATCACCATGGTATTTGGTAGCTTTTGGTATGATTGGTGCTTCATTATCCGGAGTAACTTTTATATCGGTTCCGGGTTGGGTAGCAGATACCAAATTTTATTATTTCCAAATGGTTTTGGGGTATTTGGTTGGTTATTTTGTTATTGCAACTGTTTTGATGCCAATATACTATAAGCTAAATTTGGTAACCATTTATACCTATCTTGAAAAACGTTTCGGTTATTGGTCATATAAAACCGGTTCTGCTTTTTTTCTGCTTTCAAGAGTAATTGGTGCTTCTTTCAGATTGTTTCTTGTTGCCGGTGTTTTGCAAATCGGATTTTTTAATGCTTTTGAGATTCCGTTTTGGATAACCGTTTTAGTAACTATTTCATTGATATGGGTTTATACATTTCGAGCCGGAATTAAAACAATTGTATGGACTGATACTTTACAGACCTTGTTTATGCTTACCGCAGTTGTTGTTACCATTTTTATAGTTGCAAAAGGTTTAAATCTGAATTTTTCCGGAATTATTAAAACTGTTAGAGAAAGTGATTATTCAACGGTTTTTAATTGGGATTGGAAGAGCAAATCAAATTTCATCAAGCAGTTTATTGCCGGTGCTTTTATTGCTATTGTTATGACTGGTTTGGATCAAGATATGATGCAGAAGAATTTAACTTGCAGAAATGTAAAGGATGCAAAAAAGAATATGTTTTGGTTCAGTATTACATTGGTTCCGGTAAATTTACTTTTTCTGTCTCTCGGTGCATTATTATATATATATGCTTCAAAATTCGGTATTGTTATTCCTGCAAAAACCGATGATCTGTATCCGACATTAGCTCTGAATAACTTTTCAATTTTTGCGGGAATCGTATTTTTATTAGGAATAACAGCAGCGGCATTTTCAAGTGCCGATTCAGCTTTAACTGCCCTAACAACATCTTTCAGTGTTGATTTCTTAAATATGGATGTTAATGATGAAAAAAAGGATATCAGAAAAACAAAACGATTAGTGCATCTCGGCTTTTCTTTATTATTATTTATAGTTATCCTGATATTTAACTTTTTAAATGATGAAAGTGTAATTTCGGCAGTATTTAAAGCTGCAGGATATACTTACGGGCCGATATTGGGATTATTTGCTTTTGGCTTATTAACAAAGAGAAAAGTTATTGATAAAGTTGTACCTTATATTGCAATAATATCGCCGATATTAGTATATTTTTTAAATGTGTTTTCAGAACAACTTTTATTCGGTTATAAGTTTGGTTTTGAATTGCTTATTGTAAACGGAGCTTTTACTTTTTTTGGTTTGTTGATGTTTTCGAGGAAAGATAATACTTAAACTTAAAAAGAACCTTTTTTTTGATAATTTTCAGTCATGCTTTTTACAAGCAGCAATATTATTTCACGTTTAGACATAGATAAAATCTGATTTTATTAGATGATAATATTTATCTTTAATTCCCTTTCTTGAAACCAAATCAACTTTAAATCCAATTAATTGAATAGTTTCACCACGTTGTTCCCTTTTTTCCGCCCCCTTCCTTTTTCTTTATG
>JAIORR010000071.1 GCA_021108055.1 Candidatus Cloacimonadota bacterium | reverse complement strand
TTACTCTGCTTTCTCATTTAACAACTTCAAATACTCTCGTATCAATTCCTGATACTCTTTCGGGAATTCTTTATAATCCTCGTTCAGAAGTGCTTTCTGTCGCATTTTATCAAATTTTAATTTTATCTCTTCGGGAAGTTCCCAATCTTCGATATCGCTTAGTTCGGCTTTTCTTTTTTTACTGAATTCTCTTTTGTGGATAGATTTCTGTGCATCCAGAAGTCGAGAAAGTATCCGCTCCTGCTTCTCGATCAGGGCATTATTCAGTCTTCCGCGTTTCAGGTCATGAGAGATCGATTCCAGATCATCAATAATCTTGTTAATGGCAGAGGTTTGTTTTTGAGCTTCGGGATCGTTCTGCAATATCCTCTTTAAATTCTCTGCCAACCTTTGTTCATCGCTTGCCAGTTTCTGTGCCTGCCCTCGCATTTCCCTGCTCATCTTTCCATCCTGCGACATCTGCATCATTAACTGCTGGCTCATCATATTCATAGCAAGCTGCTGCTGTCCCATTTGCTGTAATGACTGCATAAGGCTTTGCATACTTCCGCTGCCGCCACCCTGCTGCATATTCCCGGAAGCCTGCATCAGATCGTATATCATAAGGTTTACACCTTTCTGAATATCATCTAAGTAATTTCCAACCTTAGCGCTTTTTGCATCATTAACATATTGAAATAATTCACGATACGTGGAAGAAGTGAAATTAGCATCATACAGGAATTTGGGACCTACCACCAAGATTATCATCGGTGTTTCAAACAGCTTTTTCAGAGTAAGATTGATCCCCTCGAAAATAGCAATCTGCTCCTGCAAAATAATGAAAGGGTCTTTATTGAATTTCTTCGATGATCTTTCATGCATATCAGAAAAGATAAGCAACCTGCGAATGGTTTTTTCTATTATCTCCCCCATTTCCATCATAGAACACGAACACATCGACTGCTGCATTTTCTGCAGGCTGGATTTTATTTTCTGCATTTTGGAACTTGCTTTCTGCTGGCTTTTTTGCGCCTGTTCCATTTGATTTTCCTGAAGGCTTTCTGCACTTTCCTGAAGATCGGTTTCCAGGCTGTCCTGCTCCATCTGTTCATCCAATTCTTCCATTTCACTCAGGAGATCACTGTCTTTATTTTCATCCATCAGTTTTTGTGCATCTTTGAGTTGATCTTTTAAACTTTCCAGTTTCTCGGAAATAGTCTGCTGCTGCTTTGCCTTTATCAGCTCTCTCGTCTGTTTTCTCATTCAGTTTAGATTGCATTTCTTCCATTTCTTCGGCAATTTCAAGAGCTTTCTGGATAGATTGTTCTTTTTTAATATCTTCCAGAAGTTTTATTGTCTGTTCCAGTTTCTCGGTAAAATCTTCCATCGAGAATTTCAAATTTTCCATTGCATTTCTCAATTTTTCCGGATCAAGATTTTCCAGGTTTTCACGCATTTTTTCCATAGCTTCCTGCAGTTGTTCATTGGAAATGTCTTCCATAAGTTCCTGAATTCTTTCCATCTTTTCCAGAGTTTCCTGCGAAAGAGCTTTGTTATCTTCAAATTTTTCCAATAGACTCTGGAAATCTTCCGCGACCTTTTCTACTTCTTCGTTCAGTTTTTCCTGTTTTTGCAGGAATTTCTCTATCTCCTTTTTATCTTCCCAGTTTAATTCATCTTTTTTCAGCAGTTCCCTGCGCTTTTCTTCAAATTCTTCCTGCAGTTCTTTCGATCTTTCCAGAGCATTCTGCAGGAAATCCGATTTCTCTTTTTCTTCTTTTTCAATTTCCCTGTATATCTCTTCGATAGATGGGAATCTGGCAATGTACTTCCTGGAACGGACTTTCTGCTTTTGTGGAGAATTATCGGAAATTTCTACCCAATATGTAACTTTATCTCCAGGTATCAGAAACAATTGCGATAGATCGAAATTATGATCGAAATTGAATGAAATGCCGGAAAACGTCTTTTGTATTTCCATCACATTTTCATCTTCCGGATTTACATAATAATATAGATTCAGGTCGGAAAGCCCATAATCATCTGAAGCAAATATCTTGAGAGGTAGCAGCATATTCTGGGTAATAAGTGTATCTTTACCGGGTGAAGTTATCTTTATTTCAGGAACTCTATCGGGAATGGCGGTTATTGATTTGGTTATTTTCTTCGATCTGTTTTCCAGCAGGTCCAGAAGACTGAAATGATAGCTGCCGTTCTTTTCTACTTTGAAATTAGTTTTAAATGAATTCTTGCCGATTCGTTCCATTTCTTTTAACTTACCATCAGAAAAGAATATATGTGCTTCTTCTATCGGATTATTTGCTTCGATGTTCAAACGTACGGTCGAACCCTTTAATGCTTTGATATTGCCGCTGCTTTCATATTCGGTTTCCGGTTTCTGATTTGTATATCTGGGAAAATCATAACGGATTGTGATATTCTTTACTATAGGCAATTCAAAGACTTCTATTAGGAAAGTATCTGAAACAGCAAAAGGCGTACGAACGAAATAGGAAAAGGAAAAATCGAGATTGTTGAAAACTTTTCTGTTATCATGCAAAATTTCTTCCCGCCAGTTATCTTCTATCTTGTAGAAAAACTTGTGCTGCACTTCCGGTTCCGGATTCGATACTTCGATAATAACCTTACTGTTCCTGATTATGGAAAGGTCTCCCGGAATAACTTCCACGAACGTTTTATGCTTAACCGGCGGCAACTTCCGCAAAGAAAAGAAATCGTAAGTTTCATTGAATTTATCGGTATTCAAGGCAAATATCAGCAGTGTTCCTGCAATTATCAAAATAGTTGAAAACAGAAGTGGTTTAAGGTGTTTTATTCTGGTTTTCGTAACCTGATCTTCTGCTTTTTTATCTGCTTTTTCAAAGATACGTTCCAGGATGTTTTCATCAGCATGTTCATTCAAAAGTTCCAGCGCATTCTGATATGTATCGCTTTTATCATGGTTAAATTCATCTAAGTATTTTGCAGATCTATATCTATTTAGGAAAGCTCTGTTTACCTGCAAAGCCAAGTAGATGATAACAAGCGAAAGAAATATCTTTAATGAAATTGCGAACAGGAACAATTCACCTTTATGATTTGCAGTTATGTTATAAATCAGGAAGAACATATCGAAAATCAGAACTGCAAGTAATATAGCGATGAGCAGGAACTTTATTGTGATCACAGCATTCCACATCAATTGCTGCTGCTTTATCTTTCTCTCGAACAGACGCATTTTATTCCTTAAATTATTTTTCTGATCTTTATTCTTTCTACCGGTTCTTTTCTATCATTCGGAACAAGATTACCTTGCA
>JAIORR010000286.1 GCA_021108055.1 Candidatus Cloacimonadota bacterium | reverse complement strand
TCAAAAATCTGCTGACTTGTGTAGTTCGATAGATTATATTTGAGTTTTGAAGGAGGAGATTTCATGCGTATTCGGCATTTATCAAAACCAAACACTAAAATTATTGCAAAGCCTTTACTCAAATACAATAGAAAGATCATTAAAATTCAGAATAAATAAATTTGAAAGCCAAGGCAGCGGGATTGATGTTGAAATTAACGGGAGGCGGTGATGAGCATAATGAAGCAGCAATTTTCAGAGTTCACCTTTGTCAAAAACAGTTGTATTGAAACCTTTTATAAAATATATCGTATATATACATAAAACAATATTTTATTTAAATACATCAAACTATGGACTATAATTCCGAAAAAATATTTATTCCTTCAGAAATTGAACTAATAACTGATACAGAAATTGAAGAAGTCGCTGATAATCTCGTTAATAAGTACATAGATTTTCTGAAAGGTGTTGGTAATAACAAATAGACAGGTTATTAAGGGTTTAAATAAACACACCAAGGTTTAATTCTTATTCTGTCAGGTGAACGGTTTTTATTTCTCACTCCTGCTAAATGTTGATTGTATCTACACTTCCTCCCCCCTCTCAACAAATAAAAACCACAAAACATTTTTTTAAATTTATGAAAATATATAAATAAAATATATAAAAGCCGCAAGAACAAACTCACGGCTTTAGCATTACATTACTACTTAATTGATTATATATAATTCTTCCTTATCAGGAATACAAGAGGTTAAATTTAGGGAAAAAGAAACTCAAAATTGTTTTGTAATTCCTTTTATTGAGTTGATACTCTTGTGTTTCATTTTTATACACAAAATAGTCTTCAATATTCGTGTTCTCATTCATTCTTTTCTCACGTTTATATACTGAATATCCGGCACGTGTATATATCTTTTGTAAAAAGGTTTTTCTTACAACTTGGCTTCCTTCTTCAACAAAATATTTACAATGAAATTCTTTTCCGTCTTTTCTGTATGCTTTAACTTCATCCAAATTAAAAACTATCTTTTCTCCGGCATCGTTCTTTGCTGTCAAATTATTATTAATTCCGTGTCTTAAATTTGTTACAAAGGTAATTCCGTCTTCAGTAAGAATAAATTCGATATCTTTGCTGTTTGTTATCGGTGCGGCAAATATGCTTAAATAAGCAATTGCAAGTACTAATGTAAAGATTGATTTTTTCATTATTATTTCCTCCTATTATTATTTGGTTAAAAATTATTATTATTTAATTAAATTGTTTCACTCGCCAAAATGACGTATAAAAACCGGAATAGTTACAAGAAAATGATATACGTCCGTAAAAATGTACTGTAATTGAATTACAAAAGGACGAATTTCAAAAATCTGCTGACTTGTGTAGTTCGATAGATTATATTTGAGTTTTGAAGGAGTTAATGAATTTGCAGAAAACTTGTAAAGGCTTATGGCTGTGATGAAAACATCTGTTTTAACAAAACTGAAATATAAAGTTTTGGTTTTATTTTAATAGTTGGAATAATTTTAAAAATCAAGTCTAAATTGAGGTTCTTTTTTAGGATGAAATGTGCCGATAATTATAAAAGGATTACGAGCAAAGTGATGTTTTTTAGTTGTACCCAAAAAGAAATACAAGTCTTTTGTTAATGCAAAGTCATCCCAATATTTTTTTTTAACATCTGAACAGGCTGCCTCCTCATCTTCATTATACTTTTTTAAACATTTCCAATACAATGCACCTAATTCCCAATCCTCATTCATTAATGTACATTTTTTACCGTTAATATCTTTAAATACATAACTGAATTTATACGGTAGTTTTTTAACAATTTCAGTACTATTCTTATTTTCAAATATATTTTGTTGAAGTAATGCTGCTTTCTGTTTATTGTTCCATTCTCTCATGGCAGGTGTAATTTTAAAATCAATAATTTCCGTTGGTTTAAAAACAGCGAGAGAAGTATATTTCTTATCTGATTTAGCTTCTTCTGTTAATTTTGCAATATCGAAACATACATTTTTTAAAACAATATCTTTTCTGATTTGCCAATTATTTTTTGTATCAATTTTATTGAGGATTTTGATAAAATTCAGGTTTTCAATATCTCTTGGCTTATATGATTCAGGTCTGAAATCTTTTGAATTTTTCACTAAATCCATCTCAACCCACTGATATTTAGTATATTTTTGATCAAAATATAATTTGCGAAACGGAATAGGAAAAATCCTAATCAAATTACCGTCTTCATCAATACCGACAGTACAAACAATTTCATCGGCCTGATCTACATAGATAGTCGGATATGTTTTAACAGTTATAAGAATCTTTTTTTTCAAAGGCTACAAATGTTTAAGAGGAACAGAAACTTCCAGTTTATGAACTGCGTTTGCTACTCTTGTTCGGTGACATTGTTCGGGTTTAGCTTCATAGCATGTTAAGGCAATTCTTTTATTATCTTGTAAAGAATCATTAATAAAAATAATAGCCTTCATTTGATTGGGAATAACTGTTTTTTCATAATCAAATAATAAATCATCATAATCTTTTTGTGATTTTAGATTTTTTCTTTTATTGCTTATAATACCTAATTCAGGTAAATGGATATATTTAATATTAACAGATTCACATGCATTTTGTAATGTTTTTTTTGAAAATCCGTATTTTCTGCTTATCGGATTCTTTCTTACATCACATAAGACCTTAATATTTTTTTGGATTAATATATTTAAATATTTCTCCAAGCTTCTTCCCTCATATCCAATTGTGAATAAACTTCTCTCACTATCCTTCGGTTTAAATTTATCTACTGTTAAAAGTTCTTTTTCTGTTAAGTATTTTAAAGTAATTTCACTATTTACAGCATAATAAGGATAATTTATATAAACATATCTGATTAAATCTTGTGTATTAAAATTTCCAAACTTTGTTTTAAGTTTTATCAGTTGCTTTTTGTCTGTCTCAACCAATGTATTTATAAAATTTCCGTTTTCAGCTAAAAGTTTCCAATTCTTTGAGTTTTCTAAAAAACCTTCATTTATCAATTTAGTTTTATCTGCCATAGTTTGAAAAGAAAAACATCCGTATTTATACGGAACAAAATCATATTTGCTTTCCTGTTGATTAACAGAAAAAATAAATAACAATTTTTGAAAATCAGTTGCACCCAATTCTCCTCCGAACAATTCAGTTATTGCCAATAAAATTTTCCTCCTGTAGATCATATACATTCTTATTAATATATTACAAAATTAGTCTATTTATTAAACAAATTAAAATATTAGCTGTTAAGTTTCACAAGGTTGTTGATGACAACTTGTTTTTAAATTAGAATTTAAAG
>JAIORR010000138.1 GCA_021108055.1 Candidatus Cloacimonadota bacterium | reverse complement strand
AACATGATCTCATTCAAAATCAGAGGAGAATCTCCAATTAAAATTGAAGAAGCCAGGAAATTATTTTCCAAGTTGTTGTCATAAAAGTAGTTAGCTGTTACAGAAATAATGTGAGTCCCCTCTATGAAACTCCCGAGTTCACAGGAGAAATCTATATAACTTTCAGGAAGTATCTCCGGTAAATCATAAACGCCAAGGAGAGTGTCATTTATACTGATTTCCAGGTTAGAAGTGGAGTTATCCACAATTTCGGTAGATAAATTAAAAACCTGAGTTTCAAGCCAGTAAACACCTTCTATTTCTGCTATTTCCAGCTCATAAATAGCCATGTCTATCGGATAAAAATTTGGTTCACGCGGAGTTGGTTCTTCACACTCGAAAAAATCGAGTTCACAATTATTGGTGTCTTCACCATCATGTTTGCGAGCAAGAGAATTACCACCGGAAACATCAGGCGCAAAATAAATTCCGGGTGAACCGTCATCATCCGGTAGATTATTTGTGTTAGGAGAGTCATATAAAACTGTATCGGTGTATTGACCACTAAAAGAAACGATCCTGATGCCATCTGTTTCGGGACCACCATTTTGAAATTCGAGCGATGTGGTAATATCTGCATTGGGAACAAACTCTTCTCCGATCAGAAGAAAACTATCGGGTTCAATAATTATCGATGGAAATGTAAACTGATCTATAAATTCGCTTCCGGCTTTCTGTATTTTCCAGTTCTCAAGATTTACGGGTTGATCTCCAGCATTGAAAAGTTCGATCCATTCGTAACCTGTATCTGTTCCGTCGGGATCATACAGAACTTCGTTAATGACAACATTCTGGGCTGTAAGGAAAGTCAAAATAAAATAGATTGCAATAATAAAAGTAAACCTCATTCAATAACCTCGATCTTTTTTATTCGAATTTTTGACATATTACTGACGATCCCCGGGGCAAGCAGGAAGTTCTATAACCTTCGCCGGTGGTAACTCGACTCGAGTTCAACTAAACCCGACGCCGGTAACTCGACTCGAGTTCAACTAAACCCGAGTCGGGTTACACACTCAAAATATCAAATTAATATTAATACGAATTCGTATAAATCAATCTACTAAAAGATATTAGCACCTTATTCCGCAACATAATCACTCAACTCAGGTTAAATATATTTATTATTTTTGTATAATTTTCTTGAATCCGGGTCTTATTTCAAAATTGGCATTATTTCGGTTTGTACCAACTCCAATATTATAGACAACTTCATAATAATGCAGTTCATCTTCATAGATCACAAAACTTTCTTTCTCTGTAGAAGTTGCAGTTTTTTTATCTGCACTTACTTCGTTGCCATTCACATTCAGCGTCCATTTAACTGTAAAAGTAAATTCATCAGGATTTGTAGAAGTTCTTTTTCCCTTTATAGAATAATTAATTTCTGTTTTATAAAAAATTTCTTTGTTTTTATTATTAAAGATAGAATAATTTTTGATCCGAGAAACAGGAATGATATCTTCGTAGTTATTTTTTTTGTTAAGCGATAATGTTCTATATGATCCGGGAAGGCGGTATTCCTTAAAATCCGGTTTAATATAATTCTTTCCTCTTTTGATGTTTACCGAAGCATAATAACGAACCATACGGCTTACATTATAATACAAAACATAATCTCCTGATTTTACTTTATTCAAGACTTTTCGTGTTTTGCCGGGAAGATTATTATCCAGGTTAAGTTTTTCACCGCTTTTATTAAAATATACTTTTGTTGGCCAGAAATCCACTAACCAGACAGATGTTTTCTGGAACTGCATTACGCTAATTGTGATTGCAGCCCCGATCAATAAAAGCAGGAAAGCAATTCCTAAAGGCGGAATTATCCTTTTCTTTTTGCCGGAAACCGGCGGTTTGGGTTTGTTTATTTTACTGTCGGTAACTTCGTAGATATCGATCGGTTCTTTGATCCCTTTCAGGAAGTAGCCGCCATGTTTTTTCCAAATAACCGAATCAACCAGATGCTGACTCAGCCAGCCTTTGGCACTGTCAAAAATAGGATATGTCATGTAGATCTGCCCGCCGTCTGCCAATCCTTCCACGCGGGAAGCACGGTTCACATGCCTGCCAAACAGATCCAGGTTGATATTGTTTTCCACTGTTACCTGTCCCATATGCAGACCAATCCGAATTTCAATGTTAATTTTATCAGGATTTTCATGATTGAAACGATTTAATTCCTGCTGGATCTTTATTGCCCTGGCAACAGCAGTAGAAGGTTCCGAGAAAACAGCCATTATCGAATCCCCGATATGTTTGACTATCAATCCTTCGTTGTTCTCTTCAATTATAGGAACGAGTATGCTGTCGTGAGTCTGGCGTATATTGATCGAGAAAGATTCACCTTTTTCTTCTGTTAAACTTGTGAATCCTTTTATATCGGTGAACATTATGGTAAGTACCGAAGTTTCACGGAGCTTGCGGTATTTATCAACAGTAGATATTTCTTTATCTGAAAGTAAGTATTTATTTAAAACTTCGTTATTCTCCAACATGCTTATCCTTTGTGATTAAAATTACAGAAAATAAAAAACGAGAAATCACTTACTCTGTCAATATTTAAATTTTGTTGTGGGTATATATAATAATTATTTAATCAAAATCATCTTTTTACTTGTTTGTTATTATGGTGGTAACTCGACTCGAGTTCAACTAAACCCGAGTCGGGTTACACAGCCAACTCACTTCACAGCCGTTACATAATAAAACTTCTTTTCGGCTGCAAGTAAAGTGCTCCAGCTTGTACCGGTAAAATTACCGGAAGTATCTTCTGTAAAATTATCATACGGATCGTTTGAAGAATATACTTTGTAAGATGTCGCACCAGCTACTGCACTCCACGAGATTTTTGTACTATCGTTTTCAACCGTTATCGTTACATCTTCGGGTGGTAAGATCTCACCTGTGAGCGGACCCAGGTAATAGCCCGGGTAATTATTGTAATTTGCACTTGTCATCTTTTCACCGGAAAGTCCACCCACAGTGTTCAATTCTGCAATGTAATTGGTGGAAGCAGGTTCATTAGCCTGGTTACCGTTGAACAACCCATAATCCAGTAGTTTATAATTGGTACTGGAAGCCTGCTGGGCACAAAGCAAAACAGGCAGGATAAACAGAAGTATAAGTATTAATTTTAGTTTCATAAAATCCTCCTATTAATTAATCCAGCCGCTTCCAAGTACCACCCAAATAGCAATAAATACCATTAGTAATTGAATAAACGAATATGTCACCTTCACTTGGAGAAGTTGGTGCGGAAGACATGGGGGTTAGATGTAAAACATCA
>JAIORR010000063.1 GCA_021108055.1 Candidatus Cloacimonadota bacterium | reverse complement strand
CTGCTTTGAGAAGGTAAAAGGATAAAAGGATCCGGCTTCGTTAGGACTTCGCCGAGATAATTTGGCTTCGTTTACAGTTACACCGGGATAAAAAAAGCAGAAAGCAAAGAGCAAAGAGCAAAGAGCAAAGAGCAGTGGGCTAAATGCTAAACAATAGAAAAAGAAAGAGATGAATTGATTTGTGTATATCCGTTTGATCCGTGTGTATCCACGAGCTAAAAAAAGAAATGGTGGCAGGACCCAGACTTGAACTGGGGACACAAGGCTTTTCAGGCCTCTGCTCTACCAACTGAGCTATCCCGCCACAACTTAAAGGACAGAACAAAAACCGACCGTCTGATGTCAATGAAAAAAATGCACTTCAAGTTATAAAGATTTATGAACCGAGAGAAGTGCTTTTTGCGGTAAATCACATTTATATTTCATCTGATGAAACAACGCAGTTTTTATTTCTTATTTTTCCTAAATACAAAGATTTATCTGCTTCTTTGATGCATTCATTGATGTCTTTTGCTTTATCATAAACACTTACTCCAAAGGTGATCGTTACATATAGATCATAATAGTTATAAACTATCTTATTATTTTCAATAGCTTTTCTTAATTTTTCGGCTATTTTTGTTCCGCCTTTCAAGTTAGTTTCCGGTAGAATTATCAGGAATTCCTCGCCACCCCAGCGACCGATCGAATCCTGTTTCCTTATTGCTTTTTTTATCGAACAAAATCGCCACAATCGTGTCCATAATTATCATTGATCGATTTAAAATTATCAACATCACCCATAATGATAGAAAACGGATTACTATTCCGCTCGAACCTGTCAGTTTCATGGTTAAATCTTTTTATGATGTCCCTGCGGTTTGAAAGCCCCGTGAGAGTATCTGTACTTGCCAGAAGTTCAAATTTCTTATAAGCTTCTTTAAGTTCACGGTTCTGTTGTGCAATGATCGTATTAGAATGAGCTTTCAGGCGAAATTGACTATAAATAAAAAATGCCAGAATAGCAAGAAGAACAAATCCTATTACAAAGAAAACCATAAATGTAGATTGCTTTCTTGCTTCCAGTTCTTTAAGCGAATTACTCTTTTTTAAAATTTCGATTTCCTTCTCTTTTCTTTCGGTTTCATATTTTATTTGAAGTTCAGCAATGTTCCGTTTAGTCTCTTCCAGATCGATGTCATCTTTGATCTCGACATAGAGAACAAAAAAATCATATGATTTCTTATATTGTTTTTTTTTGTAATATATTTTTGAAAGAGCAAGATATGTAGATTTAATTATATTTTTGTCATTTATTTGCCTGGCATACATCAATCCGCTCTTAAGGCTCAACAATGATTTTTTAAGGTTTTGCAGTTCAAAATACAAAATTCCAGAATAATAGTAGGAAGAAGCAATCCCATGTTTGTCATTTATTTCTTTCATGATCTTTAAAGATTTCTGATAATATTCCAGTGATTTTTTATGTTTTTTAAGACCCTGGTATGCAATCCCGATATTATTATAAGAATTTGCTATCCCGTATTTATCATTGAGTTCTTTTCTGATTTTCAATGATCTTTGATAAAATTCCAACGCTTTATCAAAGTACCCTTTGGAAGAATAAACATTCCCGAGATTATTCAGTGTCGCTGCTGTTGTCTCTCCATCATTGATTTCATAGACTATTTCCAATGCTCGTTGATAATAATTTAACGCTCTTTCATAATCGCCAATATTCTGATATACATTTCCAATATTATTTAAAGAACGGATTATTCCGTTCATGTCATTAAGTTCTTCTTCAATGTTCAGGGAACGGATATGATTTTCGAGAGCTTTATTATATAATCCGAGGAAGTAATAGACGTTCCCGATATTATTAAGTGCTTTTGCAATTCCTTTATTGTTTTTATCTGATTCATGAATTTTAAGTGATTCATTGAAATATTCCAGTGCTTTTGAATAATCACCCAGATTCTGGCTTCCAATTCCCAATTTATAAAGAAACTCAGCTTTGTCTTTATCGGGAAGGAATGTAAAACTGCTTCCAAGGCTGTCTATTATTGTTTGGGAAAACAGGGAATTCAGGGCAAAGAACAAAAATAAGATGAAGAGTTTTTTTTTCAAAGTTCAGTTCCCGGAAAACGTTTATAAATGGAAAATAACAAAGCAAGAGATATAGCTTGCACAAGAAAAGATTTATTTATACTCAAGAATTTCGATCTCATCTTTTAGAGCCATAAGACCGTTCAAGGCAAGAGCTCTCATTTCATCTTCCCCGGGATACACAGAAACAGGAGCGATGAAAGAAACCATTTCGCTTACATATTCCACAAGAAGCGGATTCCTTGCCAGTCCGCCGGTTAAAAGAATACCATCAACTTTTCCTTTCAGAACAGTGCTCATGGCACCTATTTCTTTTGCTATCTGATAGCTCATGGCATCTTGAATGAGCTTTGCCTTTTCATCACCGTTTTTCACACGCATTTCGATTTCATAGGCGTCATTTGTTCCAAGATAAGCCACAAATCCACCGTTTCCTGTTATAATTTTTTTTATTTCAGGAAGAGTATATTTTCCACTGAAACATAATTTTGCTAAAGCTCCTACAGGAAGTGTACCGCTTCTTTCCGGAGAAAAGGGTCCTTCCCCGTCCAGAGCTTGATTTACATCGATAACCTTTCCCTTTTTATGAGCACCGACCGATATTCCACCTCCCAGGTGAACAACTATCAGGTTCAGGTCTTCATAATTTCTGTTAATTGTTCTTGAATGCGTTCTGGCAATTGCTTTCTGGTTTAGAGCATGAAATATGGAAATCCTTTCGAACAACGGATGACCGGATATTCGTGCAACATCCTGAAATTCGTCAACAACTACCGGATCGGCAATATAAGCTTTAGTTCCGGGAATAGATCTGGAAATATCATCGGCGATAAGCCCTCCCAGATTGCTTGCATGTTCACCCAGTATTCCTTTCTTCAAATCTTTTTTTAGCTCCTCATTTACCAGATACACGCCGGATCGGATCGGTTTTATAAGTCCGCCTCTACCGATAACACAATCGATCGAATCAAGATCGATATTCGCCTGTTTCAATTCTTCTAAAATAATATCTTTTCGGAAGTGATATTGGTCGGATATTTTTTTAAATCGGGAAATATCTTCCGTTGAGTGTTTAATATTTTTCAAGAAAATTTCTTTTTCATTTTCAAAGACAGCAATTTTTGTGGATGTTGAACCGGGATTTATCACAAGTACTTTCATTTTATTTCTCCTCCCATCGACTGAAGTCGAAGGTTAGGGTTTCTGGTTGCTGTTGACTGTTGT
>JAIORR010000241.1 GCA_021108055.1 Candidatus Cloacimonadota bacterium | reverse complement strand
ATCGGTTTCTATCTGCAACCCAAAGCAGGCGGCATACTCCTTCCATATAAATTCTGGAGAGAATTCGCTGAAATCGAGAATGTGCTCGCCATTAAAATGGCTCCTTTCAATCGCTATCAAACTATCGATGTAGTTCGCGCAATTTGTGATGCCGGAAAAGAAAAAGATATTACTCTTTATACCGGAAATGATGATAACATCGTTCTTGACCTGCTTTCCGAATACGAATTCAAAACAAATTCGGGAATGAAATCAGTTCGGATAAAGGGTGGACTTCTCGGGCATTGGGCTGTATGGACAAAAAAAGCAGTTGAATTGCTTGAGCAAATCCATTCAATTACAGACAATAATGCACCGATACCTGCAGAAATGTTGAAATTAGCGATTCAGATCACCGATGCGAATGCTGTTCTGTTCGATGCGGCAAATGATTTTGTAGGTTGCATTCCCGGAATACACGAATTTTTAAGAAGGCAAGGTTTGATGAAAGGAATTTGGTGTTTGAATCCTGAAGAAAAATTATCAGCAGGTCAAAGTGAAGAAATAGACAGGATATATCGTGCTTATCCGGAAATGAATGATGACGATTTTGTGCGTGAAAATCTGGATAAGTGGCTGAAGTAGTTGAATTGGTTGAACTTAAGACTTATTATTTCGAACTTTTAAAACGGTTTTTATTATTCATTTTTTTAAAAAAACTTGGCTTAATAGAAAATTCTTGACGTTGAGTTGCCGTTTTTTTTTGGTGCTTTCCTGAACGGGGCGTAGCGCAGTCCGGTTAGCGCACTGGTTTTGGGAACCAGGAGTCGGAGGTTCGAATCCTCTCGCCCCGACCAGAATTTATGTTCTTTTAAAAAAGGTTTGACAGAGAAAAGAGGTTTTTAATTTCTTTTTTATCAAACAAAAGGGCGTGTAGCTCAGTTGGGAGAGCGCCTGCCTTACAAGCAGGTGGTCGGGGGTTCAAGTCCCTCCGCGCCCACCATTTTTTGCCGGTTTGAAATACAACCGGCTTTTTTTATTAAATTCCAAACTTTAAATAAATCTCAATATTCAGATACAAAATATTATGTTGTAATCAACAGATAATTAATCTCCGTGTAATCTATAAGCAAATTTCTAATAAAATTCTTGACTCAAAACACGTATAAAAATAGTCATTCTTTCGTATAAATGAGGATTGATGGCAAAAAGAAAAAATAAAAAAAAAGCAAATAATGATTTCGTATATGTATTTCTATTAGCGATATTCATTCTTTTCGTTCTTTATTTTAATTTCGATAAAATATCTAATCTTGTGAATATTTCAACATCGGAACCATCAAGAGTTAACATAAAAGAGATACTGAAAAAAAAATCGATTTCCGATGCAATTGCTCATTCGAAAGAACTTCTTGGAATCAAAGATAAATATTACAAACATCAGATCCGCAATGAAGTAGTCCATATTTCTTTAGGAATAGACCGCAAAGAAATGGATATGAACTACGCTAATATGATACTTTCCGGTCAGATTGAATTAATCGGTGGTGTTATTATTTCCGGAACAGAAAAGAATAATCGGCAGATCCTTGAATATCTTGATCCTGCTGATTCTCAAAAATTTGTTGTAACTATTTATTATATACGTTCCAATACGAATACAGAAAAGAAAATAAAACTTGCTATTGTAGTTGATGACTTCGGTATTCATAATGATGAACTTCTGGATGATTTCTGCTCTTTAGATAAGAATATTACTTTTGCCATTCTACCAGATCAAAAATATTCAAAGATCGTTATGCTGAAAGCAGTAAAAACAGGTCATGAAACGATGATACACATCCCGATGGAACCTGTAAGTTATCCCAGAAATAATCCCGGACCAAATGCTATCTATGTTCATCTTTCCGAAAGAGAAATAAAAAAACGAATTGGAAAATTCATTAAACAGCTTCCTCTCTGTGTTGGTGCAAATAACCATATGGGTTCACTTGCCACCACCGATAAAGGAGTGATGAAAACCGTTCTGAAAGTACTTAAAGACAATGAGCTATATTTTGTTGACAGCCGAACAACCCAATCATCCATAGCTTATGATGTAGCCAAAAAAATGATGATGCCGACCTTTAGATCTAATCTTTTTCTGGATACTCCGAATATTTCAGAAAAAACTTTGAAAACAAAGATCGCTCAATTAAAAGCATTATCAAAAAAGAGAGACAAAATACTTGTTATCACGCATTGTGCAACAAGAGAACGTTATATTTTTTTGAAAAGTTTAATAGAAAAAATCGAAGATATGAATTTCGAGCTCGTACCTGTTTCTAAATTATTTGAAAGCAATCTACCTGAAATATTATAAAAATAAGGGGAAAAATGGAAATAATTAAATCAATAATTTTAGGGATCATCCAGGGGCTTACCGAATTCCTCCCTATCAGTAGTTCGGGGCACCTCGTGCTTGCAAAGCATTACCTGAACTTTGAAATGACGGATATTACTTTTGAAATATTTTTACATCTCGGGTCTGTAATCGCAGTTCTGTTGTATTTCAGGAAAGACATTCTGAACCTTTTGAAATCATTGTTTATTTATTCAAAGGACGAAGTTACTCATTCAAACAACAGAAAGATTATTTTTTATCTATTTGTTGCTACGGTAATTACTGCTTTGATAGGTTATTATTTTGAAGAAACCATACAGAAAGTATTTACTTCTCTTTATATTCCAAGCATAATGCTTTCCATAACAGGAATAATTCTAATAATCTCTGACAAGATTGAATCAAAAGGACTGGGATCATATCAACTGGGAATTAAAAAATCCATCCTGATAGGATTGGGACAGGCTTTCGCTATTCTACCCGGGATTTCTCGTTCAGGGACCACCATCGCCCTGGGCATATTTACGGGTCTGAAGCGAGAGGAAGCTGCCCGATTTTCCTTCCTGCTTTCTGTTCCTATTATTCTGGGCGCAAATGTACACAAGATGTCAGAGTTATCTAATCTTCCAAAAACTATGCTGCTTCCATATTTATTTGGGTTAATAGCCGCATTTTTTTCCGGGTATATGGTAATATCTCTTCTTATTTCTTTTGTAAAAAAACAAAAACTGAAATACTTTGCTTATTATTGCTGGCTGGTTTCCATAGTCACACTTATCCTCTATCTTACACAGTGATATGAAAGATCAAAAAAGCTACAGGCATTTCGATTTTCTAAGAGAATTCGAGAAGCAGAAACCGGTACCGGCATATCTCATTACAGGGCAGGAAGCATACTATATAGATAAAGTAATTAAAATCATCATAGAAAGATTTACAACTCCCGGCTCAGAAGATTTTGATCTTATTACTCTTTATGGTGATAATTGTTCGGGA
>JAIORR010000013.1 GCA_021108055.1 Candidatus Cloacimonadota bacterium | reverse complement strand
AATAATTATTACATAATTTATTTAGAAAGTATAAGATACTTTTATATAGACTTGTTCGTAGTCCGTTTCAAGTTTGTTCTCGATATCATCAAATGAAGACTTGTATCCTATATAAAGATTACATTCTTTTCTGAATTTCCATCTGAAATTGGAAAAGAATCCGAAATGCTCGGATCGATCGTAATATTCATGATTATTGTATCTGAAACCATTTGTGAGAGAAAGGCAATTTGAGAGGTTAATATCAAGATCGAGATTCCCGATCCAATAATTATTATCAAAATTATTTACAGATGGAGTATCAGGATATTTAATATTTTCTGCGAAACCTGAATAACGAAAGTATTTTTGGATAATACCGGAAAGACCGAACTGGAAGTGATAGCCATTGGAAGCTTCATCCAGTTCATATATGAGTGATTTGATCTTATTTAACCCGATAGAGAACTTCATCCAGTTGATCTTATTCCAGTCGATTTGAAATCCAAAGCGATTTTTTTCATAATATCTTTCATGATAAAGTTCTTTAACATAAACAACACAGACACTCATGCTCAGTTTATCCTGAGAAGTAACTCCCATATTTGTGCTCAAGTATCTTTCCAGAAGTCTGCTGGTTGCATTATCCAGTTCTTCACTCAGTAATATCTTCGAGTTAATATCTCTGAAATGTTTACTGTTGATATCTTTTGATAGATATGAGTTTATATTCCACCCGTAAAATCTATCAGGATTGTCCTGGTAGATCCTTCCCATATCCAGGGCGTAGTCTTTGCTCATTTTCTGAGCAGAGATAGATAAGCTGAAGTCTCGTTGGATAAAACTGTAACCGATACTGCCATGATAACCATTTTTAGAGTCATCGTCAATTTCCTTCACAGAAAGGTTAAGACTGCTCCGGAGTGATGTGTATTTTGTTATTTCCCATACCGGGTTCAGATGAAGAACTTCATTGTGATAATCATCATTCATTTTATTTAACAGTGTGAACTGGAAGCTGAATTGTTTACCCACTGGTTTAAAAGCAAAAATATTATAAATGTCATCAGAATTTGTAACTCTTGTTACAGTTGAAGTATCTATTATAACAATTTCAGTGATCTGTTTATCCATTGTAGAGAGCACACCAAAAGAATAGTTCTCTGTTTTTCCAGTAAATTTGAAGGCGTATTGCGGCTGCATAATATAACGTGAATAGAAAGTGGAGTTACCTACTCCCAACGTGTTGATATCTTCTATAAAAAAATAACGATTCTCTGAGTAGGTTGGTCCATATTTCAGGTTATAAATATCCTGCTCGGTATCCATTGGAACATCCGAAAAGTCGGGATTTATACTTAATTTCATCCTGGAAGAAGAACTCAAATTAAAAGAAAAATCAAGCCCGACATTATCTTCATCGAATTCAACTTCTTTTTCCTCCATGTCCATTATAAAAATAGAATATGGTCTGATGTAAAAGTTTTTATTTTTGCGGATATTTCCTTTAAGAACGATATCCTGTGCTTTTCGGAAATAATCTTTATTCATTTTTGTAGTTAAATATGGGAGATTATAAGTTTCGTTTTTTTTATAAAAATGCCTTGAGAGAACTATTTTCCATTGAAAGGGAGGAGAGCCGGAAAATCGCAGGTCTTTGAAAGGAATGGTCATCAAGACTTTCCAGTTATTATCAGTTATTTCGCTTGCATAATCATAGGTGCTATTCCAACTGCTATTAGTGGACAAACTCGATCCCCGGATGAAATCTGACTTATTATTAAGCGGAAAAGCATAATAACCATAAGCATAATAACTTTTTACATCGGTTATCAATTGTAATCGTAAGAAGTCAGCTTCATTGCTCTTATCATAAGAAGTATATTTTCCACGGACAAAGGATTCATCTATTTCAACTTCCCACAGAAGATAAAGATTCTTCCCATCATGCCACAGCCACACATCTGTTGCAAAGTCACATTCAGATGAATCCGGAGGTGAAACTTTCCTGAACTGAGACAAATGATTATCATCAGTTTTGATTTCGCTATTTGAAAATGGAATATCCATAGCAATAGCAGTAACAAATAGAACGAACAGAGACAATACTATTGCTATGATCCTGTATTTTGAGATCATAGTTTTTCTTAATTATTTCGTGAAGTTGAAATTTTTATTCTTAAAAAGTTCTAAACAAGCTTGAACAACATCCTTATCATAACAAGAATTTTTGTTATTCTCGATCTCTTCCAAAGCCTTTTCGATACCAAGAGCTGCTCTGTACGGTCTGTGGGAAGTCATTGCTTCCACTACATCTGCAACCGCAAGTATCCGAGCTTCAGCTACTATGTTAGTTCCAACCAGTCCGTTTGGATAGCCGGAACCATCCATCCTTTCGTGATGCTGATAAACAATCTTTGATATGGGCCATGGAAATTTGATCTTGTCCAGGAGTTCATAACCGGTCTTACAATGGCTTTTAATTACTTCAAATTCCATTTTTGTGATCTTACCGGGTTTTGAAAGGATATCGGAAGGAACAGAAATTTTGCCGATATCATGTATCATACCGGCAAATTTAACTGCTTCGAGTTGTTCCTTCGAGATACCCATTTCTTTCCCGATGGCAACAGCCAGTTCTTTAACTCTTTTCTGGTGACCCGCCGTATACGGATCTCGCATTTCCGAAGTGGAAGCCATTGCCTGGATAACATCCTCGGTTGCTTTTTGAAGTATTGTAAAACTTTGTTTAAGTTTTTCTTCTGCTATTATACTTTCAGTTATATCGTTAAAAAGCAGAACGGCACCGGCGAATTTCCTGTTTTCAAAAATTGGAACACCTTTAATTTCGACATAAGTTTTTTTCCCATTGTCCAAAAATTTTGTTTCGATAGTTAATTCGTTTCCCTTAATAAGTCCATCGATAAGTTTAAGAAGTTTTGGTATCTGAAATTCGGGAATATCCTTGATAGACCTTCCTTTAATGCTTTTCGTTTTTCCCGAAGTTATATTTCGGATGTTCTTCATCTCGGGATTTTCAAATTCGATACTGAGATTTTTATCCAGTTTGATCATACCGGCTGGAGAATTTTCCAATATTTCTTTGTTCAGTTCATAAAGCGATCTAAAACGTTTCTCGGATTCCCGCAGCTCCCTGGTTTTTTCCGTAACCATTGTCTGCAGTGTTTCGTTGAACGTTTTTAATTTATCTTCCGACTTCTTTAAAAGTATATCATTGATCTTTAATTTCACAACCAGATATACCGAGATCAGAATAAATATCCCCAGAAATATCGAAGATATTAGAACGAATGTTTGGATCTGATTTTCCATATTACAAAGGTACTCCCTAACCAATAAACTAAACTTATCAGAGTCGCATACTGTCCAAAATTCCA
>JAIORR010000359.1 GCA_021108055.1 Candidatus Cloacimonadota bacterium | reverse complement strand
AGACAGCATCCATCATTGGAAAGAAATTTAGTTATGAAATGCTTCTGAATATGACGAAAAAAAATGAAAATGAATTATTAGATGACCTGATAGATTGCCGGGAAGTATGTTTAATAGAAGAATCAGATAGTGATTATATCTTTATCCACGACAAGGTTCGAGAAGTTTTGGAGAATGAGATCAAAGAGAAATATCCCTCATTTTGGAAGGAACTGCATCAAAAAGCTGGAGAATTCCTGGAAGAAAAGTATTCTTCAAATCTCGATGAAGTTTTAGATGAACTGGCTAATCATTTTTATAATGCAGAGGATTTAGAGAAATCGATAAAATATCTTGAGTTGGCTGGAGATAAAGCGAGGAAGAATTTTCTAAATGAAAAGGCAATAGAACATTTTGACAAACTCGTGAAAATTCTGGAAAAGGAATTTGCTAAAACAAATAAAAATGACATTCGATTTGATCAAATGCAAAAAAGCCTTTATGATGCTTATTTTAATAGAGGTTCGATATTTTATCAAATAGGAAAAATGGATGATGCTCTAACTGATTATTTTTTGGCTAAGAAAATAATAGAACAGATGAATGATAAACGGAATTTAATTGAATTACTCCATGCAATAGGTTGGTGTTACCTTTTTACAGGCGATGTTGATAATGCTTTATATTATTTTGAAAAAGAATTGAAGATCACTGAAGTAATGAACTCAAAAATCACTCTTGCCAAAACATTTAATTCGCTTTCGATTGCATATCGTAATCGAGGAAACTATGAAAAGCATATTGAGTATAATAAGAGAAGCTTGGAAACTTTACACGATTTGGATGATGACTATTATTTACAATCAGTTTATTTGAATCTTGGAATAGGTTATCGCATGCAAGGAGATTATGAAAAAGCACTTGAATGTTATCATAAATCCTTAAAGGTTTTAGAAAAAAACAAGAATACTGAAGGTCATGAATTCATGAAGACAGGTTTTGTACTATATTTAAATTTCGGTTTGGTTCAAAGAGAGCAAGGTAATTTTGATGAAGCGATCAAGTATTATAAAAAAGGAATGAAAATATCTGATGAGATGGGTGATAAAAGTGGATTAGCTTCTCTTATTTGGGAGATTGGTATTATCTACTATTATAAAAAAAAGTATGAAGAAGCATTGGAGTATATTGATCAGGCAATTAAGATTCAAAAGGAATTTAATCTAAGTAATAATCTATATTTCTCTTTAACTTTGAAGATAGATATTTTATTTGATCAAAAGAAATATTCGGAAATTCAGAAAATATATGAAGCACTTTTGAAGTGTCTGCCAAAAAATTTATCTTATGCTTCAGAAGATGCCAAAGTATATCAGGCAAGAATTTCCTTTCATTTGGCAAAGACAGAAAAACTCAAAATCGTAAAAGGAATAAGACCATTAGAGCAGATGTTGAAGGAAAAAAAAGATGAAGGATGGATTGCCGGGCTTAATTATGCGTTGTGGAAGTTGAAGAGAGAATTAACCGCAAAGCAGGCAAAAGACGCAGATCAAAACAGGAAAGCGGCATTGAAACTTTATCGCAAATTCTATCAGAAAATACCGAAGATTTATTATAAAAATAAAATTGAGGAATTGGAAAAATTGAATTAAAAATTCTAATTTAAAAGGTTAATGTTTTTTTTCTCAACTTAAACAGAGATAAAAACTTTACAAAAATCTTGCTTCTTGAAAATTTCAATACAATGTAAATGGAGTATTAACTATGGCACGAAAAACAGGAAATAATTATCATAATTTGTTAGATTACTTATATTCCTCCGTAGAAAATTTCAACCCAGAATCTACTTATGAGCTATTATTGGCATTATTGAGCGCACAGGTAAATGCAGATTGCTGTCTTCTGATCAATAAACATGAGCAGGTTTTATACAAATCCCCAACCTTAACAGAAACTAAATTTAGTCATACGATTTTAAAAAAAACTTTAAAACAGAATAAATCTTTCCATATTCAGAATGCTATAAAGGAAATAGATTTAAAAAACGCAAATAGTATAGTAGGACATATTTTTTTGTCAGTGATCTGTATTGTTCTGCATGCCCGAAATAATGATATTGCAGGAGCATTGTATTTAGATAGACATGAACTGGAAAAGAAAACTTTTAGTGTTTTTGATTTCAGGCAGGCGGAAGATTTTACTAGAAAATTTGCCGACATTTTAATAAATGAAGGGTTGGAAAAAATTGAATTAAATAGATTACGTAATGATCATGGTTTTGAGGGATTGATTGGAAAAAGTAATCCGATGCTGAATGTTTTCGAACAGATAAACAAAGTTGCTCCAACCGAGTCTAATGTGTTTCTGCAGGGCGAGACCGGAACTGGAAAAGAATTAGTTGCCAGAGCAATTCATAAAAGAAGTAAACGTGCTGATTGTCCATTTATCGCTGTTAATTGTTCGGCAATTCCCAAAGAGCTTCTGGAGAGTGAATTGTTCGGTCATGAGAGAGGTGCATTTACCGGAGCAGCAAACAAACGGAAAGGTAAATTCCAATTGGCACATAGAGGAACTTTATTTCTCGATGAAATCGGAGAATTGGAACCTAATCTTCAAACCAAAATATTGAGAGCATTACAGGAAAGGGAAATTCAACCGGTTGGCAGCGAGAAAATAGTGAAAGTAAATCTACGTCTGATAACAGCATCCAGTAAAGAAATAATTAATGAAATCCGGAAAGGAAATTTCCGGAAAGAACTATTTTATAGAATTAATTCTTACCAGATATTTCTTCCACCTTTAAGGGAACGTGGGAAGGATATTTTATTAGTGGCAGAACATTTTATCACCAAATATTGTCTTGAGAATGGTAATTATATTCCTCCTCCCTATTTCACAAAAACAGCAAAAGAAAAATTACTTTCCTATTTCTGGGAAGGAAACGTTCGGGAATTACAAAATATTATGGAAAATTTATCTATAAATTGCACAGAAGGTAAAATAATAACAGATGACCAACTCAAGTTTTATCCTATTGGATCAGATGACACACCAAGAGTGCAAAATAAAATTTCATTGAAAGAAGCTGCTGAGAAAGCGGAAAAAGAGCTTTTAAAATCATGTTTAATAAAACACAACTGGAGAAAAAACAAAGTGATAAAAGAACTTAATACTACCTTTCCCACCTTAGTAAAAAAAATGAAAAAATACGGATTGAAGCGAGATTGATATGTTTTTTAAGAAACATTTCAGGTTTCAAAAACTTTGAAGGTTAAACTTTTGTACAGCGAATTGCGAGCTTGTTACTTTACCGAACCTTCTTTTAAGTTTGCTCTCTATTGATTTGGGAAAGGTTACTTGTCGAAGGCTTAGTTTCTCTCAAATCTTTTTGTATTTACATTTTAAAATCGATATGTTAA
>JAIORR010000070.1 GCA_021108055.1 Candidatus Cloacimonadota bacterium | reverse complement strand
GAAACAGAACCGATCTCTTTCATACGCTTCTTCCCTGCTTTCTGTTTTTCCAGAAGCTTTTTCTTACGTGTAATATCACCGCCGTAACATTTGGCAGTAACGTTCTTTCGCATTGCTGTAATTGTACTGCGAGCTATTATCTTGGCACCGATACTTGCCTGGAGTGCGATCTTAAATAAATGACGTGGAATAACTTCTCTTAATTTATCGGTAACGCTTTTCCCCCACTGGTAGGCTTTATCTTCGTGGCAGATAAAAGACATGGCATCCACTCTTTCGCTGTTTATTAAGATGTCCACTTTCACCACATCAGATTTCCGGTTTTCTTTGAAGGAATAATCTAACGATGCATAACCTTTGCTCACGGATTTCAGTTTATCATAAAAGTCGAATATGATCTCGATAAGCGGCATTTCATAATGAATGGACAGGCGTTTTTCGTCTATGTACTGTATATCTTTTTGAATTCCTCGCCGTTCCTGAACCAGTTTCATAATGTTTCCAACGAACTCTGTGGGAACGATGATCTCCACGTCCATTATCGGTTCTTCTATGGTTTCGATATTTGCGGGATCGGGCATATCCACCGGATTATAAATAACCAGTTTACTGCCATTATGCATATTAATGATAAATCTCACACTGGGGGTCGTAGTAATTATTGGCACATTATATTCCCTGAAAAGGCGTTCTTTAACTATTTCCAGGTGCAGCATTCCCAGAAAACCACAGCGGAAACCGAAACCGAGAGCGAGGGAACTTTCCGGCTCATAAGTGAGAGCGGCATCGTTAAGTTTAAGTTTTCCCAAACTCTCCCGCAGGTTTTCGTGATCTTCTTTTGCCAGCGGGAAGATACCGCTGTAAACCATTGGTTTGGGTTCTTCAAATCCGGGAAGAGCTACTTCACATCCACCTTTTGCTGTAGTTATTGTATCTCCCACCCGTGCATCTGCAACTTCCTTGATATTGGCAATAATGTAGCCTACTTCACCGGCAGTAAGTTCATCTGTTTCCTCTTTTTTCAACCCCAGATAACCGATCTCTTCTATGGAAAATTCTTTCTTTGTGGAAAATAATTTTATTCCTTCACCTTTTTTCAGTGAACCGTCAAACATACGAATAAGAACTATCACACCGCGGTATGTATCAAAATAGGAATCAAATATCAATGCTTTTGCAGGCAGGTCTATATTCCCGGTAGGAGCAGGAATATTTTCAATAATTCCTTTCAGTAGATCATCTATGCCTGTTCCTTCTTTTGCACTTATTTTATAAATGTGTTCCCGATCTACACCGATGTTTTCTACGATGTCGTGTTCCGTGCCTTCCACATCTGCTTTGATGAGATCTATTTTATTTATTACCGGAATTATTTCCAGTTCGTTTTCCATTGCCAGGTAGAGGTTGCTCATCGTCTGAGCTTCTATTCCCTGTGATGCATCTACCAGCAGAAGTGCACCGTCACAGGAAGCTAAACTGCGGGAAACTTCATAAGAAAAATCAACGTGCCCGGGAGTATCGATCAGGTTAAAAATATATAATTTGTCATTGTATTTGTATTCCATGCGGATCGCATGAGATTTGATGGTTATCCCGCGTTCACGTTCCAGTTCCATATCATCCAGTATCAGTTCGTCATGCGCACCTTTATCGATCACATGCGTAACTTCCAGCAGCCTGTCAGCAAGCGTGGATTTGCCATGATCTATATGTGCGATTATGCAGAAATTCCTGACCTGATCTTGTGCCATCTATCCTCCAAAACAGTATCAAAAACCTTTTCAGGGTTGTATGTGTCAATAAATTCGTGAGAATCAAGAATATTATCACATCTATTGTTAACCTGTTCCAACCGATCTATCAGTATAATACCTTTCTGTTTTTTTGGATTAAAGATCGACTGGAGATGTTTGAAATACATATCAACCATATCAAGGAATATTCAAAAAATATTTGACAAATAATCTTGGTCTATTTTTTTTTGACCAAATTTAATGAAAGGATTAAAGGATGATTGAAAACGTATTTGTGATAAACAAGCTCTCTCAGATGAAAGCAATCAATTCCGAGTTGAAACTTCAGATAATAAATGAACTGGTTTTGAATCCGGCAACAGGGCAACAATTGTCCAATATATTTGGACTAAGCAAACAGAAAATTCATTATAATTTAAAAACGCTTCTCGACGCTAATTTGGTAAAGATCATAAATACTGGAAATAATAAAGAAGTATATTATAGAGCAAAAGCAAAAAATTATATTTTAGATCTTTCCCTTAATAATAATGGGGAGAAAAGTGAAAACAATCGAACTTTGATTAACCAGATATTGATATCTCACAACATCGATCTTGCCAGGATTGCTGCTAACCTTCTGGAAAACTCTCTTAAACTTAAAGCTAAAGAAAAACTATTGATCGTAAGCGGTGAATACAATATGCCGCTTGTAAAAAAAATTCTTATCGAAGCTTCAAAAAGACAGATTGAAACGACGCTGATGTACAGAGACAAAGAGTTGTTGAAAGCAAAGCATAATCTATTCTCACTTGCTACTTATAATTGGGATTTCGAGAAATTCAACAGAGCTCTTAAAAATACTGATGTCTACCTTTATCTTAATGGTGAATCCAGATTTATACCGTTGGATGATCCTGAAAAGAAAAAAATCCAACAGAAAGCTTTTGCAAAAAGCAGGGATACTGTAAAAAAAAATAACATCCGTATCGCTATGATGGAAGGATTGATGCATGATGAACTTACGGAAGAAAATATTCTTTCCGAAATAAATTTCTGGAAATCGCTCGATGTAGATTACAAAAAACTTGCAGAAGAGACTATGGAAGCATCCAGGAAATATATCGGTTCAAAAACAATTAGGATACAAAATAATGAAGGCAGTGTTTTTGTTCTGAAGACACAAAAAGTTATATGCGATTATGGTTCGTATACAGACCTTCCCAGGCAGTGTCCACTGATATTTATTCCTGGTGGAGATATCATGCTCATTCCCGAAAAGAAAAGTTTTAATGGAATAATAAAAGCAAAAACCGGATATATTTATGGCAAAACAATTAAGAATCCCAGCCTTAAAATAGTGAATAACGAAATTGTGGAATATCAGGCAGAAGAAAACGAGAAACTTATAGCGAAAGCGATCGTCGAAGGTGGACCCGATGGGCGCAAAATATCTTTAATATCCCTGGGAACAAATTACAATATGAATAAAGTTAACATCGATCCTTTATATAAATGCAAATCAAAAGGAATGATGTCCATAAGATGGGGAGAAAATGTGTCGATTGGAGGATCGATAAAAGGTTATGTTGAATGGCAGATTCAATTGGAAAATCCAAAAATAAAAATAAAAAGGAGAAAAAAATGAAGAACAGAAATGTAATTATGTTGAT
>JAIORR010000003.1 GCA_021108055.1 Candidatus Cloacimonadota bacterium | reverse complement strand
TGACAGAGAACAGAAAGAAATATGAATAAAAGAATGAATTTATTTTTCAGCATTGAGTTTTTATAAGTTCGATGAGTTCTGAAACAAGGATATTTTCCGGGACTTTTTTAATTATCTTTCCTTTTTGGAAGATCAATCCTTCTTTTTTCCCGCCTGCAATTCCAAAGTCTGCTTCTCTCGCTTCGCCGGGACCATTTACAACGCACCCCATAACTGCAATTGTCAGATCAGATTCGGAAAGAAATTTCAGTTTTTTCTCAACTTCGTTTGCCATGGAGATAACATCGATCTCTGTTCGTCCGCAAGTGGGGCAGGAGATGATCTCCAATCCTTTTCTCAGGTTAAGTGACTTTAAAATTTCTTTTGCCACAAGTACTTCTTTTACAGGGTCTGCAGTTAAAGAAACGCGGATCGTATCGCCGATCCCTTCCGAAAGAAGAGTCCCTATTCCAATAGAAGATTTTATCGTTCCCACAAATTCCGTTCCGGCTTCGGTTACTCCGAGATGAAGAGGATAATCGATTTTCCGGCTGAGGAGACGATAAGATTCTATGGTCAGTGGAACGGACGAAGCTTTCACCGAGATCTTCATTTCTCTATAATTTGCTTTTTCCAGGATAGCAACGTGTTCCAGGGCGCTTTCTACAATTGCTTCTGATGTAACTCCGTATTTTTTTATTTTCTCTTTGGAAAGTGAGCCGCTGTTCACTCCGATGCGGATTGGAATTTTTCGTTCCCTGGCAGCATCCACAACTTTAAGAACATTCTGCTCGCTTCCGATATTTCCAGGGTTCAGGCGAAGTCCGTCCACACCTGCTTTCAGTGATTCCAGTGCAAGTTTATAATCAAAATGAATATCGGCTATCAGAGGGATATTTATGGAACTCTTTATTTTTTTTAATACTTTTGCAGATTCCATATCGGGAACAGCCAACCGCACAATTTCACAACCTGCCGAAGCCAGTTCTCTTATCTGCCGGAGTGTGCTTTCCATATCGGTTGTTCTGGTATTTGTCATCGATTGGATTGAAACCGGATTATCACCACCGATGAAGATATTGCCGATCTTTATTACTTGTGTTTTTTTTCTTTGGATCATAATTTCCTCTTTTTACATTATTTTTCTTTACAGGTTTCACATTATTTTGGTCAAGTACTATTTTGAATTAGATACAAAGGGAGAACAAATGTCAGATAAAGTATTTAAAATATTATATAGAACAAGCTGGATATTATTTTTCCTGTTCATATTTCTTAATATTATCAATTGGGGATTTACAATTTCGAAGGAAGTTTTTATTAGATCGCTGCCTTTCGAGATAGAAAATGGGAAAGCAATTAATTTTAATGATTCCACACTTGTAGATATTTTTCAGAATAAAGTGATAATTGCAGTCGATACATTAAAAGTAGAAATTTCGGAGCAAGAAGCTGTTGCGGATACTACCGGGCATAAACTGAATTTGCATTTCAGTTTTTTTAACCAGGGTGTAAATGTTCAAACAAGCAATATAAATAAAGATATCCGGAAGACAATAAAAGGCAAAAAAGAAGTCGAGGTCACGTACTCGGATAGTATTTCCACTCGAATCGTTACAATTCAAACCATCCCAAACAGGGATTATTCGGGATTGATAAATATCGGGATAAACTTACTATTTCTATTATTTATTTTTTTCAATTCATTTCTTTTATTAAAATATAGCGAGAAAAAAGAGAATATTCTGATTATTCTTTTCCTGCTTTTTCTTTCATGTCCAAACGATCTTCCAGATTATAATATCTCTAAGTTCATTACAATTATTTCTTCGGGATTTCTGGGAATTCTTTTCTACCATTTTATGATCCGGAAAGTTAACCCGGATAAAAAAGTAATAAAACTCTACCTGCTTACAGTTATTTTAGTATTAACTGTTTTTATTTTGAGTTCAATATTTAATTTTGAATTTGCAGTTTTTCTTTATATCTGGTCTGCAATCTGGATTTTTATTGGATTTATCGTCTTATGGAAAGCATATAAGAAAACAGGTTCGATAGGTATGAAGAGATTGTTAAATGCGTTCAGAGGAATTTTCATTTCTCTTGTATCGATTATCGCTACGATCATATTAGCACTCATATTAGGTTTTTATTATGGACTAACCGACACAATGCAGTTTGGAATTCATAATTTTCTTACAGGTGTAATGGCTGTTTTATTGTTAATTTCGCTTTTAGGTTTTTTCATTGGGATATTGTGGTTTTTCGGTTCTTTTACCTGGGGACTTCTTACAGGAACAACCATGGATGTGAAAATAAGAAGTACGATGATTTATACAATAATTGGTGTAGTTTTTGTAACTTTTTTCGGATTTGTAGATTATTCGCTGGGAGAACTTCTCCAATCTATATTTGGAAAGTTCGTAGGTTCGGAGTTCATCGCCGGAATTCCTGCTACGATAGGGCTTCTTGCTTTTTTCAATCCGGTAAGGAATCGAGTGGAAAGATTTGTGGATAATAAGTTAAATACTTCGGATCTGGATTTCCTGGAAAAAACCGATACTTTTGCAGAATCAATTTCGGGAGAAAGTGTGATCGAGGGTTTTGAAGAATATATCTGTGAAAATTTAATTCAAAGACTTCCAATAACTAAAGTTGCTCTGCTTTCCTACGATAAGGAAATGAAAAGTTACAAATATAACGAGATAAGAGGAAGTGATATTGTAGAAAACTCTAAGGTAGAGGATATCCATCTTTTCTTGTTGGAAAACAGGATGATCCGCAACTATGGTGCTTTGAACGAAAATCAGCAGGAGATCGCCAGCTTTGCACTTGTAATTCCCGTCCTTTATGATCTGGAACATAAATGGTTCCTTGCCCTGGGAAAGAAGAACGATGGAACTTCTTACGGCAAAAGAGATGAACAGGCTTTGACCAAACTGGCTGGCAGGATAAGGCTTTCTTTGAAATTCATTCTTGCCTATAATAATATTGTGAACAGTAAATTTGAGAATGAATTAAGTAAAAAAGATGAACTGATAACAGCTTTAAAAAAAAAATTAAAAGAGATGGAAGATAAAAGATTTTCAAATTGAAGAACTCATCCTATTTGCCAAGGCGGAGCTCTGCGTAGACTGGGCCTTCTCTTTGGTTAAGAGAAGGAACTAAAAGTAGGAAATCTTTCAACTGGTCAGCCAGCGTGAAAGCAGGAAATACACACCCACTGAAGTGGACGGACAGTCTTTTCGCTAGAGGATGGCAGAAATCCTAACCTTCGACTTTTTAACCCGTGAAATTCTGAAAGACTATTTCACTGGGTTAGTCGATGGAACAGAAAAGTAACCAACGGGTAATGAATCAGGAACAACCTACCCAACCCTAGATGATTCATCTGCTGTCAGCTCCATCGGAGCAGGATATTTGTAACGCAGGGCGTAAGCCCTGTGATAAAAGAAAGGATATAGGGTTAAGCTCCGTAGGT
>JAIORR010000046.1 GCA_021108055.1 Candidatus Cloacimonadota bacterium | reverse complement strand
ATTTCTTTTGACAGCCGACTTGGTTTTCCATCTTTCACAAATACACCTTTCACGATTGCCGTGTTGCAAAGCTGATTTTCCGAATTAAAAATCTCGTGTTTCCATAAAGAAGATATCTTATTTAATTCTATTACGGAAGATTCAATCTTAATAATTTCTTCTAACTGGATTCCTTTTTTAAAATCCATAATAATTCGAGTAAGATAAATGGAAATTCCAAGCTCTCTTAATTTTCTAATTGGCATCTCCATTTGTTCTAAGGCGTCTGCTCTTGCTTCTTCATAAATCTGCAAATATTTTGCATTATTTAAATGTCCGTAAATATCACATTCAAAACCAAAAATTTTCCGTTTATATTCCATTTATCCTCCATATCATTTTTATACAAATCATTACATTTTCATAAAAAAATATTCCTGATTGAACATATCACTGTCAAGAATAATTGCAGAAATATAAAGAATAATACAAATTGTTTGACACAGATTTCTTAATAATTAAAAAAAGTATTGAAAATAAAAAGGAGGAATTATGCGGAAGATAATTGTTATCTTAACCATTTTGAGTTTATCCGTTTGTCTTGTTGCCCAGCAAAGTCAACAACCTACGAAGGTTACAAAGGTGAAAACAAAGAAAATTAACTACAAAAGTGAACACCACAGGTTAATACAGGAAAATGAAGAGTTGGAAGAATCTAACCGATCATTAACAGAAGAAAACACAAAACTGAAGAAATCAAAAAAACTGTATAAAACCAGGAACGACAATCTGGTTGCTCAACAAAGAAAGAAAAACATCAGAATTCAGGAACTGAAAGATGAAAACAGAATACTGAAAAAGGAAAATACAGAACTGAAAGAAGAACTTAAGAAATACAAACCGAGAAAAAAGAAAATTATAAAAGCCAAGTCAAAGAAAGTTGAACAGAAATAAAGTAAATGGGGAGCTGAAAGGCTCCCCATTTTTATTGATCGATGAAATTTTCTCGCAAAAAATTTCTGTTATTTAACAAAGTAAAACAGGAAAAGATTCTATTAGAATTCATCAGGGACATCGAACATAACTGGCAATGTGAACCTGCTCGATTGGAGCTTTTGATAGAATTTAACAATTGTCTGAATTTTGTAGGTTACGAAATCGATCTCGATTTTAAGCTGCTATCCTTACGGGAGTTCCTTTCTTTTGCAGTACCTTTTGAGCACCGCTTTGGGAAAGACTTAAAAGATGATGATCTCCTTGTTCTGAAAAATGACGGACAGAGAAATGATCAATCCAAGTTGCCTCTATATTTGATTCTGGATAACCTGCGTTCTTCATTCAATGTCGGCTCGATTTTCCGAACTGCAGAATGCTTTGGAGTTTCAAAGATATTTTTATGTGGATACACTGCCACGCCGGAAAACCCCAAAGTCTGCAAAACTGCGATGGGAACAGAGAATTATATTGAATGGAAAAGATACGATACAACAGGAAAGGCTATAGAATTTTTAAAAGAGAACAATGTGAAAATCTATGCGCTCGAAACAACTTCTAAGGCAAGAAATATTTCAAAAGTTAAATTTGAAAAACCTTGTGCTTTGATCCTTGGCAATGAAGCTCTCGGGATTTCCAAAGAAGTTCTGAGATCGGCAGATGAGATCGTAAGTATTACTGTTTCCGGCTGGAAAAATTCATTGAACGTCGGGGTAACAGCAGCCATTTGTTGCTATGAAATAAGCGGGCAGTGGGGAGATTATAGCCGCTGATCTACGCTGATAAATACGGATGAATACAACAAAGGCGTTTATCTTGTATCCAAGCCTCTGCTTGGATACGCACTTTGTCTCGACTCATCGTTCCTTACGGGTCAAAAATCTGATCATTCCATAGCCAATCTCCGTAAACTACGCCTCGACAGGCTGGGACTTTGGAACAAGAAGAGATCAATTCGAGAGAATTTATGCTAATCGGTGGTTTCTTTCTTTTCCTTCTTCTTCTCAATCTTTAAATATTTGTTTCCATCCTTACGGATCAACTTGTATCTTATAAGAGCATTCAGAATGATTTTGGCAAAATATTTATCAGATTGAAACAGGCAATCATCAGGGAAACTCTTTTTCATCTCGGTGGTATTTGTTCTATCGATAATTTCCAATACATCGTAAAAGGTGATACCTTTGTCTGTGATCTTGTGTAATATCTTTCTCTCTATTGGTCTCATATTCACCTGAGATAATTTTTTTTTGGACAAAAAAATGCTGCCTGCAATCTTGTCAAAGATTATGAAAAAAGTTCTGATAATAGTTTATTACTGGCCTCCGGGTGGAGGTGCCGGAGTTCAACGCTGGCTGAAGTTCGTAAAGTATCTTCCTCAATTTGGATGGATGCCTGCGGTAGTTACCACAAAAGACGGAGACTATCCGGCAATAGATGAATCTCTGCTCGATGAAATACCGGATAAGATCAAGGTTATTCGAACAAAGACTCCTTCTTTTGGACAGTTCTTCAGAACTTTTGCAGGAAAGAACGAAGATGTTCCGTATGGCAGCCTGGAAATTAAAAAAAGTGACAACTTCTTAAAAAAACTTCTCATCCTTTTCAGGATCAATTTCATAGTTCCGGATGCTCGAAAATTATGGAATAAGTATGCTCTCAAAGCTGCAGGAAAGGAATTGCTTTCTAATAAATACGAAGCAGTTATCACGTCCGGTCCGCCGCATTCCACGCATCTGATTGGATTGAAATTAAAAAAAAAATTTAACATTAACTGGATTGCCGATTTTCGCGATCCCTGGACGAAGATAGATTACCTCGATAGAATTAAACGGTTGTTCATAACCAAATTCCTGGATAGAAAATTGGAAAAGAGCGTAGTTAGAGGATGTGACGGAATAATTACTATAAGCAGGAAAATTGCCGAAGATCTAAATGCTGGTGATAAAACCGATGTTGTCCCCAATGGTTTCGATCCAGCCGATTTCAAAGATATGAAAAAAAATAATTCTAAAGATCATTTTAATATCGATTATTTTGGGAACATCACGATCGAACGTGATCCTTCGTCAATTCTGAAAGCTGTTTATATGCTTCGGGGAAAAGGAATTACAAATATAAGAATGAACTTTAGAGGAAATGTTTCATCAGAAGTGAGATCGAAAATAAATGAACTGGATAAAAACAGTATTGTAAACATTCAATCTTACATTCCGCACAACGAAATGCTGAAAGAGATGGTAAATTCTTCATTGCTGCTACTTGTGATAAACAATGTGTTGGATAACCGGGGTATTTTAACCGGTAAGATTTATGAGTACCTAACAGCAAAAGTACCCGTTCTGGGTTTGGGACCAAAAAATGGAGAAGCAGCAAACATCCTGCAGGAAACAGAAACCGGTAAAATGTTTGATTATGAAAATATAGAAGAGATCACCGATTTCATAAAAGAAAAATACGAAAACTGGCAGGTAGGAAAGACTTTCCCT
>JAIORR010000223.1 GCA_021108055.1 Candidatus Cloacimonadota bacterium | reverse complement strand
GTTTCACATTAAATCTAACTTACTAAAATTTAAAGGAGATAAATATGAAAAAGAAAAGAATTTACCTTTTTGGTGATGGAAAAGCCGAAGGCAAAACAGAGATGAAGAATCTTCTTGGTGGAAAAGGTGCAAACCTTGCCGAGATGAATCTTGTTGGAGTTCCGGTTCCACCCGGTTTCACGATCACAACAGAAGTATGCACGGAGTATAATGAATTAGGACGCGAAGAGGTCATCAAGCTTCTTAAAGATGAAACAATCGCTGCCATTGGAAATATTGAAAAGATCATGAAAACCAGGTTTGGAGATAAATATAATCCCTGCCTTGTTTCTGTTCGTTCCGGAGCACGCGTTTCCATGCCCGGCATGATGGATACTGTTCTAAATCTTGGTTTGAATGACAATGTAGTTAGCGGACTTGTAAAGAAAACCGGTAATGAACGTTTTGTCTGGGACTCTTACCGTCGATTTGTTCAGATGTATGGTGATGTGGTTCTCGGTATGAAACCTTCTTCCAAAGAAGAACAGGATCCATTTGAAGAGATCATTGACGAGATCAAAGAAAAAAGAGGTGTCTTCAATGATACTGAACTAACAACAGAAGATTTGAAAATACTGGTAACAAAATTTAAAATAGCGATCAAATCGAGGACCGGACACGATTTCCCGCAAGATCCATGGAAACAGCTTTGGGGAGCGATCTGTGCAGTATTTGACAGTTGGAATACAGAAAGAGCAATTTACTATCGCAAGATCAATGATATTCCGGGACATTGGGGTACGGCAGTAAATATACAGGCAATGGTTTATGGAAATATGGGAGAAACCTCTGCAACTGGTGTGGCTTTCACGCGGGATGCTGCCACAGGTGAAAATATTTTCAATGGAGAATACCTCATCAATGCACAGGGCGAAGATGTTGTTGCTGGTACAAGAACTCCGCAACAGATCACCTTGGAAGGTTCAAAGAGATGGGCAGAGTTGTCAAACGTTTCCGAAGATGTACGTTCGGGAAAATTCCCTTCTTTAGAAGAAACTATGCCAAAATTATTCAAAGAACTTTGTGTAATCGAAACAAAATTGGAAAATCACTATCATGATATGCAGGACCTCGAATTTACTATCCAGGAAGGAAAGCTCTGGTTACTGCAAACCCGTAATGGAAAAAGGACCGGATTTGCTATGGTCAGGATGGCAATGGATATGCTCGAAGAAAAGATGATCGATGAAAAAACTGCTTTGATGCGTGTTGAACCTAATAAACTCGATGAATTACTTCACCCTGTCTTTGATCCCGAAGCAATTTCAAAAGCAAAAGTAATTGCAAAAGGGCTTCCTGCTTCTCCCGGTGCGGCTACCGGTCAGATCGTATTCTTTGCAGATGAAGCAGAAAAATGGGCAAATGAAGATAAACACGTCATTCTTGTGAGAATCGAAACATCACCGGAAGACCTAAGAGGAATGAATGTTTCCAAAGGAATATTAACTGCAAGAGGAGGAATGACTTCTCATGCTGCTGTTGTTGCAAGAGGAATGGGAAAATGCTGTATCTCCGGAGCAGGTTCGATCCGGATAGATTATAAGAAAAGAACTCTCACCACAGATGAACAGATATACAAAGAAGGAGACTGGATATCACTTAACGGTTCTACAGGTGAGATCTATGATGGAAAAGTTGAAACCAGAATTCCTGAACTTAGTGGAGATTTTGGTGAATTGATGGAACTTTGTAATAAATACACTAAATTAGGGGTTCGCACAAATGCAGACACACCAAATGATTCCAAAGTAGCCAGAAATTTCGGTGCCCAGGGAATCGGATTATGCCGTACTGAACACATGTTCTTTGAAGGTGACAGGATAAAAGCGGTTCGTGAAATGATCTTGGCAGAAGATGAAAAAGGCAGACGTAAAGCATTGAAAAAACTCCTGCCTATGCAAAGAAAAGATTTTGAAGAAATATTTATCGCCATGAAAGACCTTCCGGTTACAATTCGTCTTTTAGATCCTCCTCTTCATGAATTTGTCCCTCACGATGAGAAAGGGCAAAAAGAAATGGCACAGGAAATGGGAATTTCTTTTGCAGAAGTAAAAGTAAGAGTAGATGCACTATCCGAATTCAATCCAATGCTGGGACACCGCGGATGCAGGCTGGGAAATACTTATCCCGAGATTACAGAAATGCAGACCCGAGCTATCATCGAAGCTGCTTTAAACGTTAAAGAAAAGGGTTTCCGCACAAAACCGGAGATAATGGTTCCTCTCATCGGGACTGTTGAAGAATATCAAATGCAGGATGAAATAATTGAAAGAACAGCCGCAGAAGTTTTTGCAGAAAGAAATAACAAAATAGAATACCTGGTTGGAACGATGATAGAGATACCGCGTGCTGCTCTTACAGCCGATAAAATTGCAGAATATGCCAAATTCTTCAGTTTCGGAACAAATGACCTTACGCAGATGACGTTTGGTTACAGCCGTGATGATATTGGAAAATTCCTTCCCGTATATTTGGAAAAGAACATCCTTAAAAATGATCCCTTCCAGGTTTTAGACCAGACCGGAGTAGGTCAGCTTGTAGAAATGGGAACAAGAAAAGGCAGGGAAACAAGACCTGACCTGAAAGTTGGAATTTGCGGGGAACATGGAGGCGAACCCAGTTCAGTAAAATTCTGCCATAAGGTCGGGATGAATTATGTAAGCTGTTCACCTTATCGAATACCAATTGCCCGGTTGGCGGCAGCTCAAGCTGCGATCTGTGAATAGTAAAAAATACACATAAACAAAAAGGCGGATAATAACTCCGCCTTTTTTTTAATTAATATTTCTTATCAAGATTCGATTTCAAAACCTGCACCTACCCAGGAATTGTAATTCCCTTCCAGTCTATAAACTTTTTTGAATCCGGCATCTGCCAGTTTTCGTGCTGCTACTCTGGAAGTATTATCACTGTGATAATAGATCAAGTATCTCCCGTTTTTATCTAATTCTGTAAGAGCATCATCAAATGAGCCATCCCCGATAAAATAATTAACCGAACCCGGGATATGTCCCATATTATAGGTACCGGAAATATCTATTACTGTTAAACTCGGATAGATAGTCATGATCCTTTTTGCTTTTTGTGCATTTATATCTCTATATGAATTTTGAAATTCTAAATAATCTTTTGCCACAAGAAAATAAAATGAAGTTAGAATAAATAAAACTAACATCAATTTTGAAACTCTCATTACTAACCTCCCTTTCCATATTCTTATTTACTTTAATAAACAAGCAGTAGCCTTTTTTTAAAATCCTCAAATATTGTCAAGATTCTTGCTCTTCCAAAAATGAATAAAAACATAACCATTTAGAATAATAGAAGTTAACTATTTTTTATCCATCTTTTTTTCTTAATAAAAAAATCTGTTAGACAAACATTCCGGAACTAATTTATTTGGAATTTGTAATTAAATATGAGTTCTGCA
>JAIORR010000014.1 GCA_021108055.1 Candidatus Cloacimonadota bacterium | reverse complement strand
TAGGCGTGACATATTCGTAACCCGATGCGTAAGCGTCGGGAAATGTAAGAAAAACACACCAGCACCAGAGGTGCGGCATATTACTCCGAAATACATCCCCATCAAATTTCCAATTCCTTCGATGTCTCATCAGTTGGAACACCATTCTTATCCCAACCTCTTATTTCATAATACCTATCCAGCATTTCATCCAGTTTTACTATCCTGTTCCGTGAAGCTCCTTCCGGTAGGACTTCATTGAGAAATCTGGGTGGGAGAGCGTCATCTTTCCTGGTGAATCCTGCTTTACAATTATATTTCCTCTCAAGAGTATAGATCCTCTTTCCTATCTTCACCAGTTCATCATCTGTAAAATCGAGTCCTGTAACGATATTCAGCATATCGGCAAAAGTGGAAGGACTCATCGCAAACTGCAGAAACCTGCAGAGAATTATACTATCAACCATAGCAGATACATCCTGAAGAAGTGCAACTATCTCTGCTTTTCCTTTTGTTGCAAAACGGTCTAAAAACACAGGTGAACCCAGGATTTCAGGTCCGATCATATATGCTTTAATATGACATCCGCCACGGTTATTCGTAGCATAAGCTAGAGCCTGTCCCTGTACACCACGCGGGTCATAAGCCGGAATTTCCATACCTTTCACCTGCATAGCCAGTTCCGGTCTGCCATATTTTTCTGCCAATCTCTTAGAGCCAAGAGATAGTTCAGTTCCAATCCCTCGTTTGTAAGCAATATCTTCCACTAATTGAACAAGTTTACCGGCATCACCCCAGATCAATTTCTCAGGGAATGCACCTTTTTCATAAAGTTCCATTGCACAACCGATAGTACTGCCGCAGGTTATTGTATCCAATCCAAGTTCGTTGCAGGCATAGTTTGCTTCCGTGATAGCAGTCAGATCGTTCACACCAAGTTGTGCACCAAAAGCCCAGAGTGTTTCATATTCCGGTCCTTCACCTTCTTTATTTGCTGTTTTTGTGGTCCTACCACAAGCGATAGGACATTTATAACAAGCACTTTTCTTATGAACTAAATTTTCAGAAAGCTTCTCTCCGCTTACTCCTTCTGCGTCGTTGAAAACACCACTCTGGAAGTTACGGGTTGGATACAAACCATGAGCATTCATTACATTCACAAGAACTGATGTCCCCATCAATTGAAGTGATTTACCTGTTATTGGATTCTTATCTATCAATCTATCTAATTTGGGGAGAAATGCTTTTAACGCATCCGGATCGTTAACGGATACTTTTCCGGTTCCTTTTACAACTACAGCTTTCAGATTCTTTGAACCCATCACAGCACCCATTCCACCTCTACCGGCAGTACGATCCTTATCGTTCATGATGGCTGCAAAGAGAACCTGATTTTCTCCAGCAGGTCCAATGCTGGCAACGGAAGAGCCTGTTTTGGTTTCTTTGATAATTGCTTCTTTAGTTTGTTGGGTATTCAAGCCCCAGAGATGTTCAGCATTTCTAATCTCGATACCATTGTCGGTTATGTTCAGGTAAACAGGTTTTACTGCTTTTCCTGTGACAATAAATCCATCGATACCGGTCTTTTTGAGTTCTGCTCCGAATATCCCGCCTGAACTTGAATCGCAGATCGTGTTCGTGAGAGGAGAGCGTGAGATAACATGAAATCTACCGGAAGTAGGCATTACAGCGGTTAACGGACCCGTAAGGAAGATCAGTGCATTTTGCGGGGAAAGAGGTTCGGTTTGCGGAGTGCATATTTCTGTATAGAGTTTAACGCCGAGTCCTCTGCCGCCAAGGTATTTTCTTCTAATTTTATCATCGACCTCAACTGTTTCCTGTTTACCAGTTGAGAGATCTATTTTTATGATTTTTCCCATCCATCCGTTCATTATATACTCCTTTGTTTTCACACCCGAGTCGGGTTATTGTTGAACTCGACTTGGGTGTGAACTGATTCAAATAAATATTTTTGAATATTTTCTTCTATTTTTTTTGAATCATATTCTTTCATCAATTCAAAATAATCTTTGGTAGAAAGATCATTATTTATCATTATTTCATTAGAAAATAATGGCTGAGTCCGTTCACTGACCCATTCTTGATAATTAGAAAATTCCCAATCTGAAATATCATCAACTAAACCAGCCTTCTTTGGATTGTAATGAATATACTGACACAACTGCAAAGCATAGAAATCATTTTCAATGATTTTGTGTTGCAAGGGATTTCGGAATAACCGTCCTTTCCTGTTATATTTTTTATTGTATATTTGAACATATCCGGCAAACACATCATTAAAAATCCTGTAGATCGGTTTGTCCGAATCCTGCCGGATAAAGAAATGGAAATGATTTGGCATGAGACAGTAAGCAAAAATGGAAGCAGGATACAGTTTCAATTTTTGCAGTACCTTGATCTGGCACAGAATGTAATCATCATTCAATCGGAATAGATCGAGATTATCTAGAGAATGATTATAAATATGAAAATAAGTATCTTCTTGAAAACATTCTTTATTACATCTCATTATTCTTTCCTTTTATCTATCTCGAGTCTTTGGGGACATAACTTGAGTAAATTCATCTCTACCCGAGTCGAGTCTTTGGGGACCCGACTCGGGTGAGACACTACTCATAAAACCTGTTGTATTTATCACGATGCTCACAGGTTAAACATTTTTTCTTATAATAAGTATAAACAGCTTTGGGAAGCTTTGCCATGGTTGCATGTCTTGAAGGGCAGATATGACAGGGGATTTCCGGTTCAAGCCATGCATCAGGGGCGAACTTGAATAATTTAGCTCCCTCCAGGATCATTACTCCGGCACTTGTTCCAAGCCTGTTTGCTCCTGCATTTATCAATCTTATAGCATCTTTAAAATTGGAAACTCCACCTGCAGCTTTTACTCCGATATAAGGTCCTACGGTTTCTCTCATAAGTTTCACGTGATGAGGGAACGCACCAAAAGCACCGAATCCTGTAGATGTTTTTACGAAATGAGCACCGGCTTCTACAGCGAGCTGACAGGCTTTCACGATTTCATCATCAGTCAGATAGCAGGTTTCCATTATTACTTTTACATGGGAAGGGTTGCTGGCTTCTACAACCTGTTTTATATCATCTTTCACAAAGTTATATTTTTTTTCTCGCATTGCTCCCACATTGATCACCATATCTATCTCTTTTGCACCATCTGATGACGCCTGTTCAGCTTCCAATGCTTTAAGCCTGCTTGTATTCATTCCCAGCGGGAAACCGATCACCGAACAAACCAGCACATCGCTATCTTTAAGCTGTTCATAAGCAAATTTCACGTAATGCGGATTAATGCAAACCGAGATGAATCCAAACATCTTTGCTTCGTTGCACAGGTTCAATATCTTCTTTTGACCGGAATTGGATTTTAGTTCTGTATGATCTATCATTTTTGCTATTTGATCAAGATTCAGGTCTTTCATAACGACTCCTTATTATAGCTCACTGATCTTCACGGATTGTACGGATATGGGGTTA
>JAIORR010000039.1 GCA_021108055.1 Candidatus Cloacimonadota bacterium | reverse complement strand
ATGAAATGAGGATAAAATGTCGTATTTAGTATTAGCCAGAAAATATAGACCGCAAACATTTGATGAGATCTATTCGCAGGATCATATTACAAACATCTTAAAAAATACTATCGAACTCGATAGAACCGCTCATGCATATCTTTTCACAGGACCCAGGGGTGTAGGTAAAACCTCTCTCGCAAGAATATTCGCCAAAAGTCTGAATTGCTTAAACGATGGTCCCACCATCACTCCCTGCAATGTTTGCCCGAACTGTACAGAGATCACTCTGGGAAATTCTAACGATGTGATCGAGATTGACGGAGCATCCAATACAGGTGTCGATGATATCCGTGACCTGCAAAAAGAACTAATGTATTCACCTTCTACTTCTAAATACAAAATTTATATTATCGATGAAGTTCACATGCTTTCCAAAAGTGCTTTCAATGCACTTTTAAAAACCCTGGAAGAACCTCCGGAAAACGTGATATTCATCTTTGCTACAACCGAACCGCACAAAGTACTTCCCACCATCATTTCACGTTGTCAACGGTTCGATTTCAAACGCATCCCGATCCCGGATATAATAGACCGCCTGAAATCAATATGCAAGATCGAAAAAATATCTATCGAAGATGAAGCACTTTTTATGATCGCAAAAAAGGCTGACGGCAGCATGCGAGACGGTCAGTCCCTGATGGATCAGGTGCTCGCATTCGGGAAAGAGGAGATTACACTCACAGACATCCTCTCGATCTTCGGCATTGTACACTACGACGTTTATAATAAAGTAATGCATTGCATCGCAAGTAAAAATGCTTCAAAGATAATCACTCTACTTCATGATATTCTGGAAAAAGGGAACGATATTCAGGAATTCTTAAATGGACTTCTGGATTATATCAGAAATTTATTACTGCTGTCTATCGGGCTCGATATCCCCGTGATATCGGAAGCAGTTAAAAAAGCAATGATAGATATTTGTTCTGAATTCAAGGAGAATGATCTTCTATATCTGCTTACACTTCTTGTAAAAACAAAAACTGACATTAAGAACAGCAATAACCCTATCATGGTGGCAGAAATGGCATTTGTGAAGCTTACAAAACTTTCTGATCTGAAATCACTCAATAACATATTGGAAAAAATACAGACCGGAGGATCATATACGCTCGAGGAACCTCAAGAAATAATCGATAAACCTCCTGTTATCGAAACCCAAACTCCTCAAAACAATACTATAGAAAAAATACTTGAGAAAGAAGTTCAAGAAGAAAAACCGGTAGTCAAAGAACTAACTGCAGAGCTTGTAGAAGAAAACAGTAAAACAATGATAAATAAACTGAAAATAAAAAAACCAATCATAGGAAACTACTTAGAAAAAAGCAAAATAGATGATGTTTCTAACAACATAGTTCATTATACCGTAGCCAATTCACTATCTCACGGAATGTTAGAAGACAATAAAGCAGTAATATCAGAGATTTTTTCAAATCACTTTAATTTGAAAATACGTGTCGAATTCATCCTGAAAAAGGAAGAAAAGGAAAAAACAAACCTGAACCCCACACTCGAAGATATTAAAAAAGAATCTCCTGCCATTGCCGAATTTATTGAGAAAACAGATTCGATCATAAATTGATGTTCTTTTTTGCGATAAGTATAATTTATTTTCTGATAATCTTTGCATTTTGCTTCGGAATATTCCTGTTGAAAAAAGGTTCTAATTCCCAATTGCATACAATATCCGTTATCATTGCTGCCAGAAACGAGGAAAAATACATTCCCGAATTATTAAAAATCCTTCTGGATCAAAATTATCCAAAGAATAAATTCGAAATAATAGTTGCTGACGATCGTTCTACAGATGAAACTTCCAATATTGTAAAAGAATTAATAAAGATCAATTCAAATTTGAAACTGGTCAGGATAGAGAAAGAAAGTAAAACTCTGGTAGGAAAGAAAGGTGCTTTGAACGCTGCCATCAGTGCTTCCGGATATGATATTCTGGCTTTTACCGATGCAGACTGCCTTCCAACCAGAAACTGGCTGATGGAGATAAGCAGACATTTCACGCCTGAAATAGATTTCATTGCCGGATATTCTCCCTTGATTATTAAAAACAAGCTGTTTTCCTTTTTAAAGAATTTAGAGAGAGCGTCTATCTTTGCTGTTACTGCCGGAGCTTTTGGTATTAATTGGAAGATAAGCAGTTGTGGAAGAAATATGGCATATAGAAGAACTCTTTTTCTGCAGGTTGAAGGTTTTTCCGGAATCGGGCATATCAGATCCGGTGATGATGATCTGATGCTGCTGAAAATGTCACAGCACATAAATAGAACGACCTTTATGTTTACCAGAGACTCGATAGTTAAATCCTATGATAAAGAAGATGTAGAGCAAATGATCCAACTCGAAAATCGAAGAGCTTCTAAATGGAAATTTTATCCTTATTCCATCAAGATTTTAACTCTGTTCATTTTTTTGTATTACATCCTATTTCTTACAGCATTGTGTGGATTGATAATTAATTACATCTCCCCTTTTAACTTTGCTATTTTATTGTTAATAAAAATAATCCCGGAGTTTTTGCTTTTAACAGTCTTTTTATTCAAGATACGCAGGATCAGGCTTCTGCTGGCTTTTCCATTTGCAGAACTCGTTTACATACCATATTTCATTTATTTTGCATTAAAAGGCACATTTGGTAAGTTTAAATGGAAAAATTAAAAGAGGAATTCAAAGATACTTTTTCAAAATTTACATCTCAACAAGAAAACATTAGCAGATTATGGAATATCTCATAACAAACAGAACCCATAGATTTATTTTAATAAAGAAAATTCTTAAAGTTGACTATCCCCGTGGCAAGCCAAGGAGTATTTTGCCAACTTTATTTAAGCAAGCTTAAACACGAATTTTCAATATTTAACCCCTCTGTCATTCACCGAATGACATCTCCCCTAAATCAGGGGAGAAAATATGGAAACCCCAACGCAAGCATTGAGGAATTCTTTTGATTAAATTTATTTTACAAAAATCGAAAGTGTTAATCATTTTTTTTGTCAAATTGTTTTTCTTTTTTGCAAACTAAAAAAGGGTTGAACTTCAGTCCAACCCAATTTTTCCCACAACCATTAAGGAGGTTAAAAACCATCCGCAAGGTTTAAACATCATTTCAACAACAGCATCTTCCTTGTTTTCTCAAAATTTCCAGTTTTCAACTTATAGAAATATATTCCGCTGGAAACCGGTTTATTTGTTTGGTCTGTCCCATCCCAAACTATTGAAGATTGATTATTGAAGATTGAATATTGTCGGATCTTTTGACCTTTAAGGTTAAAAATAACCAGTTCGATTTGTTCGTTTTGTTCGCTGCTAACACTAAACGAAATCGTTGTTGTGGGAGTGTTACCGGCTCCTGACGGTTTGAAAGGATTGGGGTAATTTTGCTGTAATAAGACTTCCGGAGTTTGAACTTCTTGAACTCCAACAGGATCACCGGGATAATCCG
>JAIORR010000238.1 GCA_021108055.1 Candidatus Cloacimonadota bacterium | reverse complement strand
TCGAAAGTATTTTTGTTTCTCAATATTCTTACAGGTGAAGACGTCCTGGTTTCGGGTGCCAGCAAAATTCCCTTTTCACAAAATCCGGGAGTTCGTTTCTGAAATGATTTCAAACCTGCTTTCAATGCCGTTGTGATGTCTGCCGGAAGAATGTTGTTCAGGTTCTGTGAAATTGTACCTGGTTTATAACTTGTTTTCGACAGTAATTTTGTGGCGTTGTTTTGCAGGAAATCCAGAGGTTTTTGAGCCGGTGCAAAGTAGGGATGATCTGATTGGAAGCATTTAGATTCGATCATTCTCTGGAATTTCATTCCGGCTAAGATTTCATTTCCAAAATCGGTTCTATTCACAGTTACCACAATTGCACTGTTGGCAAATTTATTATCTCTTTTTTGGAAGCTCATTCCATTCAAAACCAACATATCTCTTTCCGAAGAAGCAGGTATCACATATCCACCCGGACACATACAGAAGCTGTAAATTCCCCTGTTTTGGAATTTCGCAGTTAAGCGGTAGGTTGCATGACCGGTTATATTGAAATCATTTTTATCTCCATAGAATGCTTCATTAATGAAATCCTGAGAATGTTCGATGCGGAATCCGACGGCAAATGGTTTGTTTTCCATTTCGGTTTTCTGGGAAAGCATTTCAAATGTATCGCGGGCAGAATTTCCGATTGCCAGAATGACTATCTCCGGTTGATATTTTTTACTATTAATCTTAACGGAAGTAATCTTATCTTTTTCAACGGAGATGTCTTCGAGTTTATGATTCCAGAAGAATTTGCATCCTTTTTCTTCCAGGAATTTACGAATATTTAGAACGATCTTTTTTAATCCGTCAGTTCCAAGGTGGGGAAGTGCCTCATATTTTATCTTTTCGTCAGCACCGAATTTGACAAAGTATTCAAGAACTTTTTCAATGTAAAAGTCACGAGATCGGGTAGTTAACTTCCCATCGGAAAAAGTACCCGCACCGCCTTCTCCGAACTGCACGTTGCTTTCTTCATCCGGTATGCCTTTTTGCAGAAATTCGGAAACTTTGATAATTCTTTCTTCTATTCTCTCTCCACGCTCGAATATGTATGGCTGGAATCCTTTTTCTACCAGCGAAAGAGCGGCAAACAATCCGGCAGGACCTGCACCGATAATGAAAGGATGAGGATCGGTGAGCTTCTTTTCTGAATTAACATAAGGAGTTGGTTTTGTATATTCCAGAACATCGGGATGGGAAAGATATTTCGGAGGAAGTTCGGAAAGAACGGTATAATTAAATTTCAGTTCATTTTTTTTTCGTGCATCGATCGAACGTCGCAAAATTCTTATTTCATCGATCGACTTGATCCTCAATTTTCTGGAGAGTGCTTTTTTTATATCTATTTCTTTAGAAATGGCAAAAACGATATTTTTTATTAAATACAAAAAATCCTCCCGAATTTTTTCTTTTCTACTCGTAAAAATTTAAACTTCTTGACGTATATTTCTGTCAAGATAATCGAAATATTGAAATGAAAAGAAATAAAATAAAGATAATATTCACCGATCTGGACAGGACACTCCTGAAAGATAATAATACAATTTCTGCAAGGAATCTGACAGCGCTAAAGAATCTGAAAGAAAGTGGGATTGTTACCGTGATCGCTACAGGGAGACACATTCTTTCTTCCCGGAAGGTGTTGAGCACTAACCTTCCTTTTGATTATTTAATGTTCTCTTCCGGCTGTGGGATTATGGATTGGAAATCACAGGAAACGATTTATGAAAACCATTTGACAGAAGATGAAGTGAAAAAGGTTCTGCAAATTCTTCTGACTCACAAAGTGGATTTTATGCTGCACGAAAGCATTCCTGAGAATCACAGGTTTCAATATAAAAGAGTAAACGAGAATAATTTTGACCTTGAAAGACGTATAAAGCTTTATGAACCTTATGCTGTTCCACTGCAATATCCACCACAAAAAGCCAGTCAGTTCGTTGTTATCCTGCCATCGAATTCAGATGAAAAATTTGAAAACATTAAAAAAGAGATAGATTTTTTAAAAGTTATTCGAGCCACATCACCGCTCGATCATAAATCCATCTGGCTGGAAGTTTTCCCAAGAAACGTTTCCAAAGGGCATTCTGCAGAGTGGCTGTGTAAAAAATTGGGAATAAATAAAGCATTTACTCTTGGCATTGGCAACGATTTTAACGATATTGATCTGCTGGAATGGACAGCACAGAGTTATGTTGTAGAGAATTCTCCAAACGAATTAAAAGAAAAATATAACATCATTGCTTCCAACCAGAAAGATGGTTTTGCCGGATGTGTGGAAAAATTGTCTCAATTCGATAAAGGATATTAAATGTTTGAATATCAAAAAACAGGACGTTTTTTTGCCCAGGTAGCCGGCAAGATGGAAGAATTTGGTGCAGCGGAATTGAAAGAATTCGGTGTAAAGGAAGTTACTCCGGTTTATCGCGGCATCTGGTTCAAGACAGATCTGGAACATATTTATCGTGTAAATCTGTGGGTAAGGTTGCTTACCAGGATTTTGGCTCCACTGCTCACGTTCAGTTGTCATAGCACAGATTATCTCTATAAAACTGCCTGCAAATTAGAATGGGATAAATTATTTACTTCCGAAAATACATTTGCGATTTTTGCTAATGTTTCCAATAGTAAGATCACGCATTCCCATTATGCATCATTGGTTCTGAAAGATGCAATTGCTGATTATTTCCAGGAAAAAGACGGAAAACGTCCGGATGTGGATAGGGAAGATCCGGATGTCTGGATAAATCTTTATATCGAAAAAAACAAAGCACATATCAGCTTGGATACTTCCGGCGGCAGCCTGCACAAAAGAGGTTATCGATTGAACAGTGTGCCGGCTCCTATTCAGGAAACACTGGCTGCGGCAATTATCCGCATTTCCGGTTGGAACGGAAAAGTTCCTCTTATGGACCCTATGTGTGGAAGTGGAACTCTTTTAGCAGAAGCATTGCTGCATTACTGCCGCATCCCATCTGCTTTCATGCACCAGAAATTTGGTTTTGAATATTTACCGGATTTTGATTCGAGTATCTGGCAAAAAATTCAAAATGAAGCCGGAAAAGTAAGGCGTCCATTACTTGCCGGACTTTTGAGTGGATGCGATATAGAACAGCAAGCTGTGAATGCAGCTAGGACGAATCTGAATTCATTGCAGAACGGACATCTCGTGAAAATTGAAAGAAGAGATTTCAAAGAGCATTCGGGATTGGAAAATGGAATTATTGTTTGCAATCCGCCTTATGGGATCAGGTTGGGAGATGAAAAGCAACTTGAATCTTTATACAAAGATCTGGGAGATTTCCTGAAACAGAAATGCAAGGGTTCTACCGCCTATATTTATTGTGGAAACCGTAATTTGATCAAACACCTGGGATTGAAACCTTCCCGTAAAATACCTTTGGTAAATGGCAATCTGGATGGAAGGCTGTTGAAAGTGGATGTGTATTGAGAGGGCAAAAAGTAACTCAAAGCTTTTA
>JAIORR010000004.1 GCA_021108055.1 Candidatus Cloacimonadota bacterium | reverse complement strand
GGAATGGTTAATTTTTTGCCGTTTTCCAGTTCTGCTTCCAGTATTCGAACCATGGTTTCCGATTCTACTTTTGTAAGTTTTTCCGGAAGTCCCGTAACTTTTCCGATCAAACCGAAATTAGGCTGGCGGATAACGCGAATGATCGTTCCAATTTCCAGCGTGGACATCTTGGCTTCAGGTTCTGTTAAGTCTTCTTCTTTGAATTTGATGGGAATAATTATTTCCGGTCTCATCACACCGGCTCGGATCTGGGTAAATCCGTGAATGGAAGCTTTATGTCCATTGAACGTTTTAAGTAGCTCATATGTTTTCTTTGCCATTTTTATCTTTCCAAAACCCTCGGTAATAACTATCGTCAACCCGATTTTTTCGTGGCCTGTAATTGCAACTCCGATATTATATCCCAGAAGTTTTTTTAGGTCTCTATCGTCAATGCCGCCGGAAATAATGCCTGCAACCCCAACTTTCTGAGCCTTTTTAACAACATCGTATGGGATCATCGAACCGCAAACTATCACCTTTCCTTTGCAGGAATCATCTACGATTTTTGCATCGATAATATCTTCTCCCGAAGTAGCCAGAACCTTGATCTCGCCGGTTGTTTCTCCACCGACCCCGAAAATGCCCTGGATATAAGCGGATTTATTTTCTATGATCACGCCTTCATTTTCTACTACATCTACTACCACTCCGTCAATAAATGCTTTTACCTGAACTGGTATTCTGGGTTCACGCAGAAGTAATTGACCGGTTACAGTGGAAATATTTTCAACTTCGCCTTCGAGAGGAGATTTTATAGTAGTTTTAAATAATCCCATAAATCCTTTTGTCTCTGCCAGAATGTCTCCTTTTTTCAGTTGGTCTCCGGCTTTGATCTTTATGTATTCATTCACAAGATCCGGCGGAACGCCTAATTTATTTGCAAGATTGAACGGAACTACTTTTCCGGGAAGAAGAGTTTCTGCAACGAAATCTTCTGCTTTTACTTTATCACCTTTTTTTACGAGTACATTTCCTTTGAGTGGAAGTATCCGGTCTTTTTTTAAAACTATACTGTCGGTTACCGTTAAACCCGGGGAATATGCTTGAGCCATTTATTTCCTCCTATATATTAACAACCAACAAAAACAAACCAATTAAATATGGCTTATTGTTAATATCGTTCATTGTTAATTTCATTTTTTTATATTATTTTGATATCTCTTCGGGATATGCCTTCAATTCTTTCATCCACTTTTTAAGAAGAGGAACTCGTTCGGAAGCATCGATCGGAAGAACAAAAGGTCGTCTTCCACGGGTATCCAGGATTATTCCTGTCTCACCTCCGTGAAGTTCCGTTTGAATTTCCTGTCCTTTTCCTGCACCGATGTCCAGTCCTCTTCCTGGCTTCAGAGTTGCTTTTGCTGTTTCTCCAGCACCGCAGGGAAGAAGCCGTATCTCTCCGAACTTGATATCTTCTTCAAAAACTTCACCATTTGGCAGATCGATCTTTGCAGAGAGAGCAATTTTATCCGGTTTCATTTTTCCTACCGGAGCTACACATGTTCCCAGATAGATCAGGCAGTCTTTATCAAAAACTTCGGTTGCTGCTTTTTCATCGATCTCTGCCAGAACGCCAAGTTGCGGCATCATAAATATGCTGTCCACAGCCAGTCTTGTTATTCCTTCCGGCTGGAAGGCATCTATTAACATCATTGCAGATTGATTTCTACGAGGAGCATGAGACATCACGCCGCCCGAGCCAACAAGAAGGTCAAGTGTCATCATATTAACAATAGTTGCACCGGAAATAGATTGAGAAAATGCTTCCGATATCTCACGCTGTTTCTGAGCACCCTTCAAACTTACGGCAAATTCTATATGCTGGATAAATGCGTATTTCAGTGCTTCTTTGGCAATTGCCTGTTCAAGTACCAGTTCTTCTAATTGCTGGGGAATAGTTGTTGGACGGATCATTTTATTTTTGATCATATTCCTCAGACCGGATTCATCTATGTCAAATGGAACCCAACGTAAAATATTTTCAAGACCGGCAGTTGCCAGAACATTTGAAATACTGTAGCTCATCCCCAAGTTAGCACTTACTGTTCGGTTGAATACTTTATCCTTTGTGAAAACAGAAAAAACATCGGTGGTAGCACCACCAATATCCACTCCCAAAACCTCTATATCATTTACTTTTGCTATTGTCTGCATGATGTTCCCAACAGCAGCAGGGGTAGGCATAATAGGAATATTAACAAGTTTGCCATCTTTTGGACCTTTAACCCAGCCCATCAGTTTATTGTATCCCGGAGCCTGAGCCATCACATGTTCCATAAAAAGGTCATGAATTTTATCGCGAGCAGGTCCCAGATTTTCGCTTTCCAGTTTCGGACGCAGATTATCGGTTATTATCAGGTCGGTTTTTTCTTTTAGCGTATCATTGATAATATCTCTGGCAGAGGTATTTCCTGCATAGATAACCGGCAGTTTATAGCTTGAACCGAGACGTGGTTTGGGGTCTGCAGCACCAACCAGTTCTGCCATTTCGGCAACGTGCTTTGTGGTTCCGCCATCCACACCGCCTGCCATTAATATCATATCGGGACGAAGCTGACGTATTCTTTCTATCTTTTCATAATTTGCCCGTTTATCATTGCTGGCGATCAGGTCCATCACGATAGCACCGGCACCGAGTGCAGCACGTTCTGCGCTTTCTCCGGTCATTTTGGCAACTACTCCGGTAACCATCATCTGCAAACCACCGCCGGCACTACTGGTGGAAACATAAGCATCGACTCCCTCTCCTTCTTTATCGGAAATCCACACAGTACTGTCTTTTATAAATTGGATGCTGTCATCGTTATATTTAAGGCGGGCAAGTTCTACCAGTTCGGTAACTGCATTAATGACGCCTCTTGTAACATCGTTTAACGGTTTTTCAACTGTTGTGGGAGCTTCACCACGAACTGTCTGGCGATATTCTCCATCGACATATTCTATAAGAATGGATTTTGTGGTTGTACTTCCGCAGTCGGTTGCAATGATCTTTTTTAATTTTTGAGACATATCTCCTCCGATTATCTTTTGAATATCTTCTTGAAGAAATTCTTAAATTTATTTCTTTTTCTTTTTCTTAATATCTTATTTTTCTGACGTTCTTCCCGATACATTTCTTCATCGATTTCATCGATACGTTTTATCAAAAGTTTCACATATTTTTCATCTTCCAGTAGAACGGCAAATTCCTGATATTCCGTAGCATTAAAAATAACTTCGGCAAAAGGTGCAAGAAAATAAAGCAACTGGCTTCCTATCCGGCTGAGAGGACGAAGTGATTCAAAAGTCATAATTGCAGGAGCAGCCATCTTTTTCCTTACAATGAATTTTGATATTTTCTCTATTCTTTCGATAGCTTTTTCTCGGCTGATTTCAACTATCATTTTTCACCTTGAGCCATTTTGGCAAACTCCATGAAAATTTCAGGTAAAATCTTTTAAGCCCTTGCTATTGTCAAGACATAGATTTTGT
>JAIORR010000329.1 GCA_021108055.1 Candidatus Cloacimonadota bacterium | reverse complement strand
AACAGGATTGTGTATATTGCTGCTCACATCACTATTTCAAAAGCAAGCATTTCTTACTATTCATTGTCTTTCCATTAATGTTCAATTGATATAAATAAATCCCTGAACAGACAGGTTGATTGTTATCATCATTACCATCCCAAACCACAGAATTTTGATTGCTAATTTCGGATTGCGGAATTTGGAATGTTCTAATTCTTTGCCCTTTCAAATTATAGATTACCAACTCTGCGTTCTCTGCATCTTTGCGAGAGATATTAAAAGAAATTGTTGTCGTTGGATTGAATGGATTTGGATAGTTGCCGATCAATTCTGTCTGAGCATTGACAAGATTATTTTCAGCATCGGTATTCAAATCTGTATCGAAGTTCAAAATAACTTCCATCAAACCGGCTTCTGAATTGATCTCGATGACATCGGAAACGATTTCCCGGATCGGCTCATTCACAGGTAAATCCACAATAACATTAAAAGTAAGGACTTCTCCGCTTTCCAAATTATAAGGAAGAGTAAGATTGAAATCTTCGATGTACCACGGATTACCACAATCGGGGAACTCACCGAAATCTGTAATATTGGAAATTGTGATATCTTCATTGGAAAGGTTTGAAATAGTAAATTCCAAACCATCTAAGCAGTTTTCCAAAGTAAGAAAATTAAGTTCCATTGGATCGATGATCAATCCAAACAGGTTAATGTCATCATCGTCGCGGGGTTCAAGATTGAAAGCGTCATAATTATAATCAGAAATACCGGTGATATCGTAAATGAAATCATCCAGCACGGGAACGTAGGTATAAATACCCAGTTGTCCAACAATACAGGGTCCGCTTCCATCATCGATTTCCCATTCACCGCTGCCCAGATCTTCGTTTGTAACGGTTACATCCTGAACTTTTACAAGTACACTTTCGTAATCTTCAGAAGAAGCAAGATCAGATGTAGTGATTACTGCAGGGGCAGGAATGTCTGCTGTTCCAAGAATAGTCATATTGATAATGTTTGTTATTTCTGTTTTCTCATTATATTCATAGACCAGACCGGAAATTAAGATTTCATCGCCAATTTCAACTGTTTGGAGAGGATAGATTGCTATTCCATTCCAGGCACCTGTTCCATCCTGAATGAAAAAGTAGAATTCAAAAATTGCGGTAACAACTCCGGAAGTTTCCACCAATTCACCTTCGTGGGGAGAATTTCCACCGGGATCCGTTGTATATTGGATTTCGTAAATTGTGTATGGAGTAACAGGTATCGGTTCAATTATGGAGAATGGATCATCACTCTGGTCAGACGGGTCTCCATCGATCGCATCTGAAATGATGATAACATACCAGCCGCTGATGGCTTGATCGATAGGAATATTCCATTCCCATGAACCATCATTTTCGGTGGAAGCAACCAGCACTTCGCGGGTTCTATCCCAGATCATTCCAAGTTCGATCTTCACATTCTCATCAAAATCTATGGAAGTCCAGGTTATATCGTGCGTGGAATTTTGTTCCCACTGTTCACCACCGTTCGGGCTTACCACGATGATCATTGGTTGGGGTGTGCCTCCAATGGCTTGACCATTATTCAGGTTTCCGGGGGTTTCCGAAGCTGGTGGCTGCCAGACAAAATCGGAATAGACTGTGCCGGAACCCAGAAGTTGAAGCGATTCACCGATTTGGGTAGTACCACTTTCAGCAACACCAATATCAATAGATGTAACACCATTTGCAGTACCTTCAACAGCAGTAAAAGTTCCTTCATAGCTTAGAAATTGTTCTGGAATAAGTGTGCCCTGATAATCAATGGCAATACCATCAGGAGCTCCATTTTGAATACCGGGAATAAATTTATAATATAAAGTGAAATTATCACTGACTACGCCTGTTACAAAGGTATCTAAAGTATGTACTTCATAAATTGCTCCTCCGTTCCCGTTATACAATGTAATTGTGAAATCGCTTAATGTATAACTTCCCGCATCTTCCAGAACTATTTCAACAAATTCACCTTCATCGGCGCCGGCATTGTCATAATGAAGTTCATTCAACCAGATATTCTGGGACAATAAAATAGGAGATGTTAATAAAATAGCTAAAATAAATAATAATTGCTTCATCTTAATCCTCCAAAAAATATTTGATTTTTTAAATTCGGAATTACCATTCCCTGATTTCTAACTGGTTGAAAATGGGTTCAAGTTTTATAGTTGCCGTGCGTTGATACATTTTTACTGCTTCTTGAAATTTAAACCAGTCAGATTTCAGATAATTTTTTTTAAATGTAAGTTTATCTTTTATGGGATCAAATTTGAATTTTTTATTATCAAGGAATTTAATATCTTCATCAATAGCATCTTTGAACCAGGCTGTGGGATCATAATCTTTTTCAGCCCCAAATTCAGAAAGAACTTTTTTATATTTTTTTATTCTGGATTCTCGTTGCTTTTTGTATAAAGAGAGTTGAGTTTCATCGATCGTATCAGAAAGAATATTCGAAAGAGTCTTTTTTATTTCACTCCAGTTCGAGGAATTGGAAGTAAACATCAGATAATTGGAATAAAGTTTGTTGGCAGCCTGAAGAACTCGTTCAGGGTTATTGATCGTTCTGTTGCTTTCGATCAATCTGGGATCGAACCAGATGAGGTTTGGAATATCCGGTTTATAGCCGGCATCTGCATGACCGATATTAGGAGCAAGGGTTTCCCATATACCTTTCATAGCATTTATTTCATCGAAATTCCCAACAAAGTTCTGATGAGAGACCGTATCTGAAAGCATATGAGAAGCAATTCCCAAAAGATAAAGGTTTTCGGTTTTTGTTGTATCAAAGAATATTTCCTGAGAATAAGTGCTTGCAGGTGTGGTCATCAGTAGATGCATCTTTCCATCTATTCGGCTGGCTTTATAACTGGTTGGATTCCCAGGCAGGAAATGGAAAAGCAGATATATCCTCATAAGTTTTTTCTTTGGCTTTAAAATATTCATGGTCTGACTGATATAATTTTCGTAAATAGATTTGAATGGTGTTTCAATTTTGTAGCAGATAGAGTTATTATCTACGAATTGAGAAGAATAGGCGATTACCTCTGCTTCATCTTTATCGAAACCTGCTTCGAGAGCCAGATATTTTGTGATGTAATAATGAAATTCTATATTCATTTATTTCTTTTCTCCATTGGAAAAATTTATACAACTTATTATAAATATATTATTTTATATCAATAACATTGTTTAATCTTTATTTATTTACTCTCGTGTCAATAAAATAATTTTATCTTGATGTCTTTGAAAGCGATTAATATTGGTTTTCCAAGACATGGAAAGAATAATTTATATATTCGGAATTTATTGGATAACTGTAATATTCAGTAAGGTTTAAAAAAAACTTTGATAATAAAAAAGCCCACCAATCGGCAGGCTTTGTAAGTATTATTATTTTTTTTATTTATATTCTTTCAACAAATCATCATAAAGTGGAAAAACCGCACAGAAATTTCTAACTTCATTCTTGATCTCAGCCAGTATATCTT
>JAIORR010000142.1 GCA_021108055.1 Candidatus Cloacimonadota bacterium | reverse complement strand
AAGCATTGAGGAATTCTTTTGATTAAACTTTGGTTAGAAAGATAGATTTGGGGGGATAAAAAAAATGGAGAAAAAAGTTACAAGCAACACCTCAACAAATGGAAGCACGGTTTGTAACCTATTATTCTCCAAACTCTAAAAAATTATAGAACTCCCTAAAACAACTGACGGATATTAAATTACCATTTGAAATAAATACTTATTCTATATGGCTTTCTAAATATATTTTGTAAAAAATACTTAAAAAAACAATTCAGCTAAATTGAGAGTTAAATTTTTAGTATCGGTCTCTGCGAGGACGCTCCTCTCTGGGTCTTGCTTCATTAACCTTGAGTTGTCTTCCGTTCATCTCTTTCCCATCAAGTTTCTTGATGGCTTCTTCACCTTCTTCTTTGTTTTCCATTTCAACAAATCCAAATCCTTTTGATCTGCCAGTCATTCTATCTGTAATAATTCTAGCAGCTGATACAGCACCAAACTCAGCAAAGAGTTCTTCTAATCCTTTCTCAGTTAGATCATACGATACATTTCCTACATAAATGTTCATTCTTCTTTTCTCCTTTTTTTGCACTTGAAGTGCACTGGACACTTATTTTTTACATAAAAAATTTGTCACGAAAATTCTTTATTCTTCTTAATTCTTTATGGAATTTATAGTTAATTCAAACTTATCAAGTTTCAACATTCATAATATCTTCCAGATTTTCCAGTAGATATTTTTTGCCTTTATCGTTGATCATCACCTGTTCGTAAGTTACACTATTGTATTCTTTTTCTTGCGCTTCAAACCCGAATTCTGCGGATTTTTCATTTATGATGGTTCTAGTTTTTCCATCTCTTGTATTTTCTTCGCTTAAGATTCCCAATGTCTTCAGATGTTTATTTAAAACAGTGCCGGAAAGTTTCTTGCTGCGATTCAGGTCTAATACATCATTAATGCAACTGCTGAATATATTAACCCCGATCTTTCCTTCCGGGAAAAAAACCTTTTCTTTTTCTTCGAAAGTTATGGTTAACCCTGTTGGAACCGGAAGATTTTTATTCCTTTGCCGGGAAACAGATTCCAGAACTTCTGCAATAAAGAAAAAATATCTTATCATTTGAGGATCGATCAGAAAGCTGTCCGAAGAAATCTGTTCTTTGTTGATCGGATCTTCTCCATTTGCGAGTTTCAGTATTACTTCCCGGGCTTTTAAAACTTTTTCTTTATCGAAATACATTTTATTTCTCCTTTTATCTTACTTAAAAAAACTTGTTAAGTCTCAAAGACTTCACAAGTTTAATAATTCTGAAACTTAACAAATCTCAAAGATTTGTGAAGTTTTTTACAGCAGTTTTCTATCGCAGATTTCATCAAAATCATCAGAAAGATCATCATCGTTAGAAAGAGTAAATTCCAAAAAATCTTCAAAAGATTCATAATTAGCCAGCAGAAACCTTTTATCCGGAATTTTTCCTTTTCTCAAATTTGCATAATCAGGAAAAGAAGAGAATTTCCAATCTTCAAGATTTTCTGCAATCTTATGCTTTAAAGGATTACGATGAATATAACGAGCTAAACGAAGTAAATAGTTGATTTCCAATACCGGTTTTACTTTAGGTTTTTCCTGGAATAAAGAACCTCTTCGATTATACTTTTTATTAATTGCTTTGGAATAAGAAATGTGGAAATTTGTTATCTGGCGAATCAAAAACTCGTTCAATTTCAGTTCATTTCCATTATGTTTATAATTATTCTTTTTCTGATATTCGAAAATCTTATTCAGGTTTCTTACTTTGATCAAAAAATGATAATGATTGGGTATCAGGCAATAGCAAATCATAATAAATATTGGACTTAAATATTTCTTATATTGGCGAAGAAAATAGAGATAATTTTCCTTTTCAAAGAATAATTTATCTTCTTTTGCGTTTGCTCTGGTATAAAGATGGAAAAAATGTCCGCATTCAAAATTCATGATTCCTCGCTTTCAAATCATAAACTTCACAAGTTTACATTCCAATGTTCTCTGCTTGTCCCGTCGAAGCGTAGCGAAGTCGGATGGTTAATTCTCCTTTATCCAATTCACCAATCCTTTGGCAGCAAAGATCGCCATCAACTCGACGGGAAGCGGAGCAAACTTAAATTCCTTTTCGTTCACTTTGATAGTGCCGTTTTCTAAACTAACCTCAACTTTATCTCCTGCTTTGAAAAAATCTACAACTTCCGGCATCACAATAATTGGAAGTCCCTGATTTACGGATGAACGATAGAAAATTCGATTAACAGATTTCACGATAACAGCTTTTACACCAGCGTGTGCCAAACCAACAGCGGGATGTTCACGTGAACTGCCACAGCCGAAATTTTCACCGGCTATTATTATATCACCCGATTTTACGTTTTCTGTAAAACTATCATCAAAACCTTTAAAAAGATACGGCATTATTGCAGCAGGATCGGAACTGAGAACCTGGTAAGTAAGATTCCCTGCAAACATTTGATCTGTGTTCAGGTTATCTACATCCGCATAATTCCATGTAGCTTCTGCTCTGCGATTATCATCAGCTTTCACCTCCACAGTAGAGCTTTGCTCTTTCTTAAATGGGAAAACATCATTTGCTGTGATTCCGCGAGGATCGGTAATTTCACCTTTGATCGCAGAATGTGCAACGCAGGCAGGAGAAGCCAGGAAAATCTTGGCTTCTTTGTTTCCCATGCGACCCTTGAAGTTACGGTTTGCCGTAGAGATCACGGTGTAACCATCCGCAGGGATTCCCTGACCTGTGCCCAGGCAGGGTCCGCAGGAAACTGCCAGCACGCTGGCGCCTGCGTTCATGAGCTTTGTGGTTAAACCTTCTTCGATCATTTGCAGATATATTTTTTTGGAAGCTGGAATTACCAATAGCTGGAAGCCTTCGGCAACTTTTTTCCCATCCAGAACTTCTGCAGCAATTCGGATGTCCTCCAATCTTCCGTTCGTACAGGTTCCGATGAGTCCCTGATTCAGTTTTGTTCCCTGAACTTCGGAAACTGCTTTCACATTATCCACGTGATGCGGTGCCGCTACAAGCGGGAAGATTTCATCCAGGTTTATTTTTATTTCTCTTTCATAAACTGCATCATTATCAGCCCAGATTCCACTCCAATCTTCCGAATGTTTCGACTCCATCGAATCTTCGGAATGTAAAAAATCATCCAGAACTTCGTCGAATGGGAAAACTGCGTTTTTTGCACCCATTTCGGAAGCAAGATTCGTAAGGGTCATCCTCTGCGAAATTGAAAGAGTTTTTACGCCATCTCCGTGGAATTCGATGCTCATATAATTTGCTCCGGCAGAACCGATCATTCCGATTATCCAGAGCGAAATATCTTTAGCATAAACACCTTTTTTCAGTTTCCCGCTCAAAGTGATCTTCATTGTTTCAGGAACGCGGAACCATGTTTCTCCTCGTTTCCAGATTCCTGCAGATTCTGTTCTGTCGATTCCGGCAGCAAGTGCATTAAATGCTCCTGCTGTGCAGGTATGGCTGTCGCTTCCCACAATTATCATTGCCGGCTTGGCGTGATAGCTCATAACCTGATGACAGATACCGTCACCAACATCGTGGAATTTT
>JAIORR010000034.1 GCA_021108055.1 Candidatus Cloacimonadota bacterium | reverse complement strand
TAACTTTGATTTGATAAATAGAGATTAACTTTGAGTGTCAAATGTTTTGTTGATTTAAATGAGTTATTGATAAAAAGAAGCGAAAAATAGAATTTTCGCTTCTATATAGTAAGCTATTCCCGGAGTTTCTGCTGAAAGGATTATTTATTTAAAATTTAAATAATCTTTTCTATTATATGATTCAAAATGTGCATCCGAACTTCTGCTATTATATGCTTTAACATAATAAAACTTCTTTTCACCAGAAACAGGTTCGTTCCAGGATAAAGCTTTTACATTGAAATCATACAAACTCCATCCGGAATACGGATTGGAAGATGTATAGACATTATATCCAATGGCTCCTGAAACCAGATCCCAGCATAGATTAATAGAACTTTCATCAATATTAAATAATAAGATTGCAGGAGATTCAAGATAATCGGGCTGGTTAAAATAATACAATCCAATATCATTAACTGTTCCATCAGGATCGAAAGGAGTAGCAGGGTCTCCACTATCGATACAGGGTGAATTCCATTCAATGTTGAAGTTTTCTGCTACCACATCAACAAACATTGGACTTGAATTTATATTACCTGTTCCCAGATACAGTTCTCCGCCTGGTCTGGAAATATCATTGTACGAACCTGTTAAATATAATGCATTAATAGTTACAGGCTCTACAATTGGATTGTCATTCCAAAAAATGTTATTGAAAAAACTAATAATCGCATTATCTGATATTAATCCATATTCATACTGATAAACAGTATTATCATTAATAGTAAGACCAACAGTTTGATAAGCATAAATTGCTGTGCTATTTACCAAAACATCAGTAAGGTATATAAGATTATATTGGATTAGAGCTTCGGTATCGCTCCCGACAATTACAATTGCAGAGTCACAATCGACAAATTCATTATACTCGACCGTTCCATTTATATTTCCAAACAACCTTAATCCAACAAAAATATCTCTTGAGCTTTCAGGACTATTCCTTACTCGATTATTTGTGAGAACAGGAGTACTGGTTTCTCTACCTATATTTGAATTATTAATTTCAATAGCAGTTTTATAATCTTCGATATCACAATCATCAATTATGATCGTTGCTAATGAATCAATAAAAATTCCATTCAATAAAGAAGTTCGTGAACTTTCTGGACTATTACGAACACGGTTATTTGTTAAAACCGGAGTTTCTCTAACTGGGAATGCATCACTTGTACCAATGTATTGAATCCCGTGATCATAATCCTCAATATCACAATTATTTACAGTTGCAGCCACATAACCTGAAATTTTTAATCCCACTGCTTCCTGTCTTGAGCTTTCGGGACTGTTTCTTACCCTGTTATTTGTAAGAACAGGAGTAGATAGAACTCGAGATGAATTATTATTTATGATTTCAATACCGGTAAGATATTCATAGATTTCACAACTATCAATTTCAATATTTATCAGGTTTTCCAGGTATATTCCTATGAAAAGAGAATCTACCCCGGAATACAGGGTATCGGAACAAATGGTGTTATTTGTTAAAGTTGGTATGTCGGTACAAGGTGTTCCGTTACTTATATAATAAATTCCATAATTATAATCTTCGATCTCACAACTATCGATATGAGCTTCAACAAAACCGGATAAACGAATTCCATACATATTTTCTCTTGAACTTTCTGGACTGTTTCGTACTCGATTATTAGTTAGAACCGGTGTGGTTTGTTCTCTTGTACTTTCATTATAGATATCTATTCCTATTGTATAACCCGAAATTTCACTTCCTGTAATAAATGTGTTTGAACCATCACCAATAAGAATACCTGTCCCAGGACTGGGTCTTGAATCGCTTTCCTCATATGTAATTTTTGTGTTGTCTAAAGACGCAGTAACAGAACCTAAATTCACACCATTTTCAGCATTTTCGATAATAACATTATTAAACATGGAACCATCTAAGGCTTCAGCACCAAAAATAAATCCCTGCCATGAATCTGTTAGGTTTGTACTACCTCCGTAAGCAACAATATCGGATGTAATGAATACAGAATCACTACGGGCAGCTCCGATGTTTATTTGTCCATATACTTCAAATGAAAGGCTACCGTTAAGAATTATAACAGCTCCTGGTTCAATTTGAAGGTAACCACCACTTGGAATAATTGGAGAGCTATTGAAAACGTAAATATAGTCAGGTAGATATACTGTAGTACCTGGCAGAATATTTGGGTCAGCTATCTGAGCTGTAAAAGCAGCTTGAGAAGTACCTCCATAAGCTCCCATATTTATTCGATCACCATTTGGCATTGGTTCGCTGCCAACAGGGTCAGCAGGGTCACCAGCATCCACGCATGGATTTTGGGCAGTTCCATCAGGATTTAAAATGGATAGTTTGTAATTTATGTTATCTAAAAAGTTTGGATCAACATCCAGATTTCCAGTGCCGGAGGGCCAACTTCCCTGAACATCAGTATAATCTACACTAATTCCACCGCTTGTAACATAGATTTCAGGAGCAGTGCCATTCCAGAGAATGCTATTTTTTATGATAGGATAAGAATTATCGATAAAGATTGCTCCGTCCCCCAATGTTATGTTATCACTCGAGGTGATGTTTGTTATTTCAGGATTAGAATTTGATTCACAGTAAATGGACCCACCACAGATCGTTGCAGTATTTTGAACAATAAGAGAATTTGAAATAATTGGGCTGGAGTTACTTGAACAGCAGACCCCGCCACCATAGTCAGCAGAATTATTTAAGATCTTTAAATACTCTAAACTCGGACTGGAAGTATTACAGTAAATCCCGCCACCATGACTAGCATAACCATTTGTAATACTAAATCCACACAAAACTGCAGTAGAATCTTCTCCGCTTTCAAAAGTAACTACACTTTCCATAGAATATCCAACAATAATAGTTTGACCGATATAGGCCATATCTTGTGTAGTTAAAAACAAAGAGCCAACTGTAATGCAGTTTCCATTGTAGTTAATATTTTCCACATAAGTTCCGGGCTGTACTAAAACAGTATCGCCATGTGTTGCTGCATTTATACCGTCTTGTATTGTTCCGTAATCTTCCGGTATATTAATAATATTTGCATACAGAAAGGAAGATAAAAGAATAAAGATGAAAAATAAGGTTTTCCCCGGCTGACGTGGTTTAATAAGACTTAACATAATTCCTCCCGATTTAGGTTTTTTCTTTAACCCGACTCGAGTCGAGTTAACCGGTGGACAACTCGATGTGCTATTCCTACGATAATTTTTCTTTGCAAAATGAATTTTGATAACAATTTAATTAACAAAACAAGAAAGTATTTCTGTTTTATGTGTGTCAAATCATTTTTGTAACTCGATCAACCAGATCGAGTAGTAAATGTGTTGCAAGTTGCCAGGTCGAGATAGCATTTGTGGAAAGTTTAAAGCTACAAAGTGGTGACATATAAAAATATTCTGCACCTACGGAGCTTTTTTTATTCAACCCCTTCAGGGTTGGGTGGTTTGTTCTTTCTATGCCACCGGCTAAAGCCGGCGGTTAATCACATTCAACCCTCTCAGGGTTGATTGGCTTTTTCCCTTATGTACCACCGGTTTCACCGGCGGCTATTTTATAGAA
>JAIORR010000064.1 GCA_021108055.1 Candidatus Cloacimonadota bacterium | reverse complement strand
GCCATAATTGCTTCAATGAGATAATCCTGGATATAAGCAAGACTGTCACCTTCCAGAAAAGAAGTGATCATCTCGCAGTCGTTCCTGCCAAAGCGGATATTTCCGTCTGTATTAAATGTGCTTGCTCCGGATGGAAAGAACGATGCCATTGCTACAATGCCAAATTCAAAATCCAATCCCCAAGTTACGGAACGAGAAGAATTATGAAACCAACCACTATTCAGAGAAGTACCAAAACCGGTTATAATTGGCATTGTATAACCTCTGGCTACATCCTGATAAAGATTGGAAAGATTTTGCTCCAGGCTTTCTTCTGCGAATAGTCCAATAAATAAAACACTCGAAAACACAAATAATAGGAATATTTTCTTCATAAGCTCTCCGATTTTTTTTTTAAACAAAATTCGGGTTATGTGTCAACCAAAAAACCTCAATAACAAATAACTTTACAAAAAATATGAAGCCAAATTCTTTACTTCGTTTAGGTTAGGAAAATTTTTATGATAAAAAATAAAAAAATATTGCTGGGTATCACGGGCGGTATCGCTGCTTATAAGGCAGTAGATCTGGCAAGCAAATTAACAAAACAGGGGGCGGAAGTAAAAACCATTATGACCGCAAATGCCTGTGAGTTGATCAGCCCGATCACGTTTAAATCCATTACTCATCAGCCTGTCGTTACCAGGATGTTCGATATAGATGCAGATATCGAGCACATTTCGTTGGCAGACTGGGCAGAGGTAATCATCGTAGCTCCGGCAACTGCAAATATCATTGGAAAAGTAGCCGGTGGGATCGCAGACGATCTTCTCTCTACAACGATAATGGCAACCCGCTCTCCCGTATTATTTGTACCGGCAATGAACGTCCATATGTATGAGAACCCGATAGTTCAGGAAAACATTTCCAAACTTTCCAAACTCGGCTATTTATTTATGGAACCGGAAAAAGGAATGCTTGCCTGCGGTTATGAAGGAAAGGGTCGCTTTCCAAAGACCGATGAAATTATCTACTTTGTTCAAACATATTTGAATTATAAAAAAGACCTGAAAGATATTCCAATTCTGATCACAGCAGGTGCCACCAGGGAAAATATAGACCCGATGAGATTTATCACAAATTATTCAACCGGAAAAATGGGGCAGGCACTGGCTCGTGCTGCTTATATTCGTGGTGCGAAAGTTACTTTAATTGCAGGAAATATAACAGAAAATATTCCTGAATATCTGAAATGCATAAAGACATCAACTGCGGATGAAATGTTTAACGCAACAATGAAAGAATTTCCCAAGAATCAGGTTACTTTTATGACTGCCGCAGTAAGTGATTATACTCCGACGAAGCCTTCCGGACAGAAAATAAAAAAAACTGATGAAATGATATTGGAACTGAAAAGAACCAGAGATATTCTTCTTGAACTTGGAAAAAAGAAAACAGACAGACAAACTTTAGTTGGATTTGCTGCTGAATCTGAAAATATTATAGAAAATGCCAAACTGAAATTAAAAAAGAAAAATCTGGATTTCATTGCTGCTAACAACCTGAACGTTGCCGGCAAAGATGAAACTGAGATAATATTTATTGGAAGAAATATCGAAGAGAAACTTACCGGTAAAAAATTCCAGGTAGCTCACAAAATATTAGATATGGTCTTTAAGAAATAAATGCGTCTTTGTGCTCTATAGCTGCCGGATGCTGTTTATAACGAAACAATCTGATGAGGTTTTGAGAAATGAGATTACTCGTAATGACAACAATAAAATCAGAGAAAATCAATTTATAAAAAAGAGGAAAGGTCAATGATAGTCAGTGAAAGTCAGTGGCAAAAAAAGAATAAAGCGATTATAATTACCGGCGCCAATGGAAACGTGGGATCTTATTTTGCACGTAAATTCTTAGAATCAGACGAAAACCTTATCCTGCTTATACATAAGAGCGAACAAAGACTGCAGAGTTTACAACAAAAATTTACTGGTAATCTCCGGATCATCAAGGTTGACCTGACCGATATATCTCTATTGCAAAACAAACTTTCCAAAGTAGTAGAAGAAACAGGTTGGCAGCCGGATAGACTGATCCACACAGCTACAAAGCGCAGCCACGATTTCAAACCACTGGCAGATACAGACCCTGAACTCTGGAAACAAATAGTACTGATGAATCTGGTAGGTGCTTTTAATATATTGAAATGCGTTCTTCCCTTTTTCAGGAAAAATGAATATGGTAAGATCGTGCTTTTTGGATCGAATGTTACCCGTATTGGTTTGCCAAAAGGGTCGGCTTATTCTGCAGCCAAAGCGGGAATCGCTAATATCAGCAGAACGCTTGCAGCAGAAGAAGCAAAGAATAACATCATCATAAACACCGTATCTCCAGGTCCTATCAAGATAGATGACAGTCAGTTTTCGGAAAGCTACCGTAAATTCCGGGAAGAATATTATAATGAAAAAATTCGCGATATTCCCTTGAAACGCTGTGCTTCATTCGACGATCTTTTAGGGTTATGCAAATTCCTGCTTTCCAAAGAAAATTCGTATATTACCGGCGAAGAATTCTTCATCACAGGCGGAAAGATTTGAGAATAAAAATTACTCTTCTTCTGATAATTCTATGCAGCCTGCTTTCTGCTCAACAAAAAACAAATAGATCACTCGTGTTTTACCCATATATAATGTTTTCGACCGAAAGCAACCTTATGTTCGGTGGTTATGTTATGCACACTTCGCGACCACAGGATATTGAGATGAATATCCCACCGAATTCCATTTCAATAAATAGTATTTACACTTTAAAGAAACAATGTGTAATCCGCTTGCAGCCGGAATTTCAGATAAAGAAAGGAAAGTATTCTATCGCTTTCCCGATAACCTATAAAAACTGGCCAAGCTCATTCTATGGAATCGGAAATAGTACAGATGAAAACGCTGAGGAAGAATATACTTCGCAGTTCATAGAGATGCAGTTATCTGCGAAGAGGAGATTCCTTCATAAACTGGAATTTGAGATCTTCTATGAAATTGATAATTATAAAATACTGAAACTTGAAAATTGTGGAATATTGAGTGCTGAAGAAATCCCCGGAAGCAGAAACTGCCTGATCTCCGGACTTGGATTTTCTCTGATCTATAACACGAGAGATAATTCATTTTTGCCTTCCAGCGGAAATTATTGCAAACTTGAGAATACTTTTTTTAATGATCTTTTTGGAAGTGATCTTAATTTCTCACAATATAAGTTGGACATCAGAAAATTCCTTCCTGTTCGTGAAGGAAATACTGTTGCTTTTCAGGGACTTTTCACTTATACAAAAAATGAAGCTCCGTTCCAGAAATTAGCCGATCTCGGCAGTAAAATGCGCGGTTATAACGGTGGAAGATTCATAGATGATCACAGGCTTATACTCCGTTCGGAATATCGTTTGTTCCCATGGAAAAGCGGTAAACAAAGCAGGATTGGATTTGCCGGTTTTGTAGAATGCGGTCAGGTGGCTCCCAGTATAAAGGAAATACAATTTGCCGAGCTGAAATGCAGCGGTGGGATCGGTTTGCGATTTATACTCATCCCTGATGAAAAATTCACTTTGCGTATAGATTATGCTATCGGGAAAAATTCTACCGACCTTATATTAATTTCTCAGGAAGCATTTTAATTATGA
>JAIORR010000281.1 GCA_021108055.1 Candidatus Cloacimonadota bacterium | reverse complement strand
GCAATATCGCCTTCCATACTGAAGATACCATCAACAACGATCAGAGCACCTTTTCCGGCAACTTTATTTTTTAGAACAGTATCGAGGTGTTCCATATTGTTATGATTGTATCTTACCATTTTTCCCATGGAAAGCATGCAGCCATCCAGAATAGAAGCATGATCGAATTTATCGGTTACAATGTATTCTCCTTTATCGACCATTGCAGAGATAGCTCCGAGGTTTGCCATATAACCGGCAGCAAAAGCAAGAGAAGCTTCTTTGCCGACAAGTTTTGCCAGCACATCTTCTAATTCTATGTGAATATCAAGAGTTCCGTTCAGGAAGCGGGAACCGGCACATCCGGTACCATATTTATCGGTTGCTTTTTTGGCAGCTTCTATTACACGCGGATGATTGGTGAGACCCAGATAGCTGTTCGAGCCCATCATTAACATACGTTTACCGTTGCAGGTTACTTCGGTGTCTTGTTCAGAATCAATAATTCTGAAATACGGATAATGACCAAGAGCTATAAGTTCTTTTGCCTTCGTGAATTCTTTGACTTTATCAAGTAAACTCATTCATCCTTCTTTAAACATTTATTTATAATTCAAAAGCGTAAAGTTGAAGCTTACTGTCAACAAAATAAAGTTTATCACTACTTTAATAATATCAACTTCTTAGCTTTCTCGTAATTACCTGCTTTCAATTTGTAGAAATATATTCCAGAGCTAACCAGATTACCATTGGAATCTCTGCCATCCCAGATTACTGAATAGTGGGAAAGCGACTCCGTCGCTTTTACATTAATCCGGCAATCTTTTTCCTCTTTTTCCTCACATAATTACTAACGATCACATAGATCAAAGCAACAACAGCAATAAGTGCACCGAGCCATTTGAGCGAAGTTAAAAAGCTGACAACAACACCTGCGATCAACACTCCCAAAAAGATGAATAAAATTGATTTCCAGAAGTTAAGCCCGAGAAGATAAGCAGCCAGAGAACCTGTCCATGCCCCAGTTATAGGAAGTGGAATCGCCACGAAGAACATTAAACCGATCTCTTCATATTTTTCAATAACTTCTGTTTTTTTTCTCGTTCTGGCAAAGACCGCTTCCAGTATTTTTTTAAGGAAAGGAATTTTGAAACAAATTTTTACAACAAGATCAAAGAAAAGCAATATGAAAAATATCGGGATCATATTTCCGACAACAGCAATTGGAAAGACTTTCCAGAGTGGAAGATCATATTTTAAAATTCCTATAGGGATAGCACCTCGAAGTTCAAATATCGGGATCATGGAGATCAGAAAAACTTTAAATTCGACGGGGGCTTCCAATTTATCAACTATGCTTTTCAGTTTTGTTTTGATGCCTGAATGAACAGAAAGTGAATCTGTATCTGCAATTAGATAAATAGATAAAGACAGCAGAATTATTATAAAAAATATTTTCTTCATTTTTCCCATCCTTCTTCTCCGATCAGTGGAACAAAAGTGCATCCTCCATGGTAGGAAGTTACATATCCTTCTTCATTTTTTGTAACGATTAAAAGTTCCTGATAAAACCTGCTTCCGGTAGGTATAATACATTTTCCGCTGGTAGCGAGCTGCCCGATCAGGCTTTCCGGTATTTCCGGTGCTGCAGCAGAAACAATGATCTTATCAAATTTACTGCAAGCAGGATAGCCGCCTGCCCATCCTATCGTACCATCGCCAATTTTGTAATGGATATTGTTATATCCCATTTCATTAAGCAGTTTTTCCGCTCTTGTAAGAAGCGTTTCAATGCGTTCAACAGTATAAACTTCCTTTGCCAGTTCTGCCAGAAGAGCTGTTTGATAACCCGAACCTGTTCCTATTTCCAGCACTTTATCTTCCGGTTGGATATCTATCAGGTCCATCATCAGGGCAACGATGTAAGGCTGCGATATTGTCTGACCTTCTCCTATCCCCAACGGGCAATCATTATATGAAAGATGCTTTATTTGGTCAGGCACGAATCGATGCCTGGGAATTTTTAAAAATGCATTCAATATCTTTTCCGAAGTAATACCCCGCATCTTGATATGGCGTTCAACCATTTTTTTCTGCTGATCTTCGAATCTCATATTTCCTCAAATATACTTGAATTTTTTACCCAATCTATGATTTTATCGAACGATCCTTTTTTTGTAAAATTCGGTGCAATGGGAGTTATGGAAATATAATTTCCCGAGATCGCTTTAAAATCGCTTCCTTCTTCATCGACCCAAAAAGGTTTAGCACCACCGATCCAATATATTTTTTTCCCACGAGGATCAGTTTGTTCCGTTACAAAATCTTTATAACGACGCTGTCCGGTAAATGTGATTTTAATCCCTTTTACTTCGTTGATCTCCGTATTTGGAATATTTATATTCAGAACTTCATTATCACTTATAAGTTTATGAAGACCATCATTCAACATCTTATCTACAAAATGAGCAGCGGTATCATATTTCTGGTCTGTTTTTGATGCAACCGATACAGCCACAGCTTTATATCCCATGAACATTGCTTCCAGAGCAGCAGCAACTGTTCCCGAATATAACACATCTTCAGCCATATTCTGACCATTATTTATTCCGGAAATCACAAGATCTATCGGAGACTTTAAAATAACTTTTGCAGCTAATATCATGCAATCTGCCGGACTGCCGGTAACAGCATACCAGTTCTTTTCTTTCTCGATAATCCTAAGTGGTTGATGCAGCGTAATGGAATGCGAAGTGGCACTTTGTTCTTTATCCGGTGCGATCACAATTATTTCATGACCGCTTTCTTGAAGTTTTTTTGCTAAAGTACTTATTCCAAAAGCATCAATACCGTCGTCATTTGTTAATAATATTTTCATTTTTTCTCCAGTTTATGTGTCATCTCGAAAAACACAATTTTAACAAAATTCATTATATCCCTGAAATGGGAGATATAACTTCGCTGTCCATCATAGATCGTAGCAACAGGAACGAAAACTATTTTCCCGCCTGCTTTAGCAAATTTTAAAATCACCTCTGTTTCGAACTGGTATCTTTTTGTTCGGAATTTCAGAGTTTTTATTAAATCCAAATTATACAGCCGGAATCCACACTGTGAATCAGCTATCTTCTGCCTGGTGAATAGAGAAACGATTCCGCTGGTAATTGCATTGCTGCATATCCTTGGAAGCGGCATTTTTGAATAAGAAAAATCTCTCTTCCCAATTACGAGGTCTGCGCTTTTTTCATTTTGCATCTTCAGGAATTCAGGAAAATCCTCCGGCTGATGTTGAAGATCACTATCGATGGAAAAAGCAAATGTGAAACCTTTTTTTATGGCTGCACTAAAGCCGATTTGAAGAGCATTTCCTTTGCCTCTATTTTCTAAAAGCCGGATCAATTTCACTCCAACCCTTTCGCATATTTCTGCAGAATCATCCGCTGATGCATCATCTATTGCAATAACATTTTCAATTGGAAAATACTTAAATATCCGCTTGAATAATTCAACGAGATGTGACTCTGAATTGTAGGCAGGAACAATAATGGCTGTGTTTTCACATTTTGCTTTCATATTTTCACTTATTCTTTTTTTGTATAAGCAAAATTTGTTAATTTAAATGTCAAGTAAATCGTTGGAATCCTTATTAGCTCACAGATATGCACGGAGTAGTTAAATTTTAAATTATTCATTATAAAAGAAAATTCTTAAAGTTGACTATCCCCGTGGCAAGCCAAGGAGTATTTT
>JAIORR010000276.1 GCA_021108055.1 Candidatus Cloacimonadota bacterium | reverse complement strand
TGCATTCGATAGAACTCGAACATCGATCTGAAATACATCACATCTCATTCGAAACAATGAATGCAGATAAACAGGTAGAAACTCACAGAGAAAAAGATGGAGACCCAAAAGATGATGTCTGGCGCGGCAGATCGCTTAAATCTATTTTAAATGAACTAAACATCACAGATTTCGATCATCTAAAATTCACTTCCGGCGATAACTATCTTGTAAGGCTGAAAAAGGAACAGATCGAAAAATATGACCCCATTATAGCTTTATACCGGAATGAGAAAAAACTCGATCCCGCAAATATCCGCCTTGTAATTTCGGGAATGAGTGATATGTTCTGGATAAAAAATATCGTTTCCATTAAAACAGCGTCCCTTTCCGATATACCTTTCCCACGTAAAATATATTTTGCAGAAGCAATAATTAAAACAAAACAAATTAGAAAAAAATTATCCCCGTTCGTAGATGTTCAAGGTTATACATTAAAGGAGATCGCTTACGAAGCCTTCCCTTTCCTTCAGGATGAAATATTGATAGTAGGAATAGATGGCGTGAAGCATATTATGGATTACGAAAAGCACTTGAAAAATGCAGTTCTGGTAAAGAATGGGAACTCATTTAACCTGCAAAGCCCTGATATTCCTGCAGGAATGTGGATCAAAAAATTGGCTTATGTTCAATTTTTCGATAGAGCTCTTGTATTTCAAAATGAATTTAAAAATATCGGAGAAGTAAGCGGTCTGCTGGAATGGGATAAATTACCGGAGAATGTAAATTTGCACATTAACGGCAAAACTGAGAATAAAAAAACATCTGATTTATTTGAAGACTGTAAATGGAAATATATCGAGTGGCTGGAATGGTAAAAAATATACTTTTCTTTTTCGTTATTTTACTTCTGTCATCGTGCTCACAAACCAATATAGAGCTTTCCGGCAATATCTCGGACGGTGTTGTTTTGAATAACTCAGGAAGATTGGACAAACTTCTCCGGGGCATCGAACCGTCTGCCGAATATGCTTTGTTGATAGGCTCCGACGGAACAGCAGCATTTATTACTTCTTCCGGTTTTACAGAAATTTACATTCAAAAGGATAAATCAAAATGGAATTCGGAATCAAAAACATTACCCGCTTTTTGTAATATTTACGATTTGGAAGAAATATGCATTTACACAGAAACATCTGATAGCAAAAATGAATTCGCAGAACGCTTAAAGGAATTTGATTTCCTGGGACAAAGTAGTAAGAACGGATTTTATGCCAGAAAATATAAAGAAAAAACCGGAGAATAATATGAAGAAATTAATTGTAATATTGGTGATCCTTACCATTATCCTGATCGCTCTGTCTGCTATCTGGAAGAACGATCAAAACATATCTGAAAGCATAAAAATTATCTATGATAACAAGGAATATGTGCTTCCGATAAATGACCTGGAAAATTATAATAAAATTGATTTTAAAGCAGGAAACAAAAATCGATATACCGGTTATTCTTTTTATGAAATTTTAGATTCCCTTCAGATCACTTCTTTCTCAATCATCATATTCCATTCAATTGACGGTGGAAAATTAACATTAGAAAGATCAAAATTTGAAAAGCTTTATTTCATTATTCAAGAAGGAGATAAAGCGCAGCATATCCGTCTGATGATTCCGGAAGAAAAGTATAAACAGCGCTGTATGAAATATATTTCTACTATTGAATTGCAGTAATGTTAACTATTAAGAATATCTCATTCCGCTATGATATTGAGCTATCCTTTTTATTTAAAGACCTTTCTTTTGAAGCAAGTGACGGTGATATTGTAAGTATATCCGGAAAAAGCGGAAGCGGGAAAACTACTCTTTTAAACATTCTTTGTGGAGTTATTCCAAAAATAATTCACGGTGAATTAGATGGAAAAGTGTTTATTAAAGATCAGGATATATCTAAATTAACTCTTCCGCAAACCGCACCATGCATCAGCCTTTTGATGCAGGAACCCGACCAGCAGTTGTTCTTCCCAACCGTGGAACAGGAACTCGCATTTGCACCGGAAAACCTTAAAGTCCCTAAAGAAAAAATCGAAGAAACAATATCATCGGTTCTATTGGAGCTAAATATCGAATCGTTGAGATTTGAAGAAACCGCTTTTCTTTCTTTCGGTCAGAAGAAGTTAGTTACATTCGCTTCCATCCTGACCCTTTCGCCTGATATTTTTCTTCTGGACGAACCTTCTGCCGGTCTTTCAAAGAAATATATTGAAAAGATATCAAGTATCATTAAAAAACTTTCGGAAAGCGGAAAGATAATATTCATTGCAGATCACAACAAAGACCTTCTATCAATGGCAAATAAGAAGATCGTTCTGGATAAGATAAGCTGATGAAACCAATCTACAAGATCGATAACCTTTCTTTTTCTTATAACGATAAAAAACAGATATTTAGTCAATTTCACCTTGAACTCGATCTAAAAAAGATAACATTGTTAGAAGGTGCGAACGGAAGCGGAAAGACAACCTTCTGCCGTTTGCTTGCCGGATTAGAAAACTTTTTTTCAGGTTCGATCTTACTCGATGGTGTGAACATTTCCAAATTATCTATAAATAAAATATCAGAAAATATTGTTTACATCAAGCAGGAACCGCTGGCAAATATCGTAGCTTCAACAGCCGATGAGGATCTGTTTATCTGGCAGAGTAAATTCCTGCATAATGAAACGGAAACATTTGCAAAATTACGAAAAGAAGCATTATCTAAATTCAAAATGAAACATGCAAAAGATGCACCTGTGTGGAATATGAGCGGCGGAGAGATAAAAAGGATCGCTCTTTCGGCATTGCTTCTAAACTATAATAAATATTGGATATTAGATGAACCAACTGCAGGACTGGATAAAAAATCTGTAGGTATTCTCATCGATATTATCCAAAAAAGAAAAAACAACGGATATGGAGCATTGATCGTAACTCATAGAATAAAAGAATTTGAACATCTGATAGACATAAAAATGCAAATAGAAAATTGGAAGATAGACAGGATAAGATGAAATTGAATTTAAGAACGATATTGATACTGGTGATCGCCATAACCTCGCTCTCCGTTATCTATCAGGATGTACGCACACAAATTATTTTGATCTTGCTGTCTTTAATTCTGATCTTGTCTATCAAACCCTCTAAAAAGAAATTCAATCGGCTGGTGCACCGCATAAAGTTTTTGGGGAAGATCATCCTTACACTGATGGTTTTTCAGATATTGTTTCGACCGGAAGGAAAAGTGTTGTGGGATTTCTGGCTGATTAAAATAACTATGGAAGGTATAAATTACGGTGTTGCTTCATCTCTGCGTTTTTTCCTGATAATTCTGATAGCCGGCTTGCTCTTCGATATTCCGTTCTATGATTATCTCCTGGCTTTCCGAAGCTGGAAATTCCCGTATGAAATATCTTTCCTTGTCTCTTCTGTAATTCATTTCATTCCGATCTTCGACAGCCAGTTCAAACGCAGCAGCGAAGCCTTGAAACTTCGAGGAATAGATATGAGAAAGCTGCCGCTACGCAGACGAACAAAAGCATATTTATCTTTAATCTTTCCGATGGTTGCCAAATCTATCAATGAAGTTAAATATCGTTCGATCTCGCTGGAATTACGTGCTTTCCGTTTATTCAAGCACAGAACTTACCTGTACGATTCAAAATTAAAATGGTTTGATATTTGCATTCAGATTGGAATTATTATTAGTTTTTTACTGATCATTAT
>JAIORR010000232.1 GCA_021108055.1 Candidatus Cloacimonadota bacterium | reverse complement strand
CACCGGCAGTTTCATATCCATAAAAGAAGACTGCGAAATATTGCGGATAGAAAAACCGGTTTGAATTTTGCCATTTACCCATTTGCTGCCAAAATCCGTGATGATAGAACTATCTTCGTGATAATTTTCTACCCTGTTGTAAAGCCACCTCAGTCCGATCCCTGCCGATAAATTCTGGTAATGATAACTGAAACCGGCATTGCTGCAGTTCTCCCGGCAAAGCGGATGATCCAGCAAAGAATTTCCCAGGTAAAAACCAAAATCCTTATAACGCAAAGCGGAATGGATATTGTAGCAGGGCAGGTCTTTCAAACCATAAAGATAGGTGGCGGAAGTTATAATTCCGGGATTGTTCAAAGCCGGGTTTACAGTAGAAGCGGATGGTTCCGGATACAAAAGAACCAATCCCGAAGTTGCATTCTGCAAAGCAGAAACGGGAAGGTTCAGGTCTATGGCGGAGAGAGTGGAATAAATAATGAAAAAGATGAAAAGGATCAATTTTCTCATAATAACCTTCTTAAAATCAGATAAAGTAAATGTTTTCTTTCAGTTCAATCCGAGAGAAGAATTAGAACTTCTTTTTTATATTTTTTAAATCAAGAAATTAAAGCAAAATAAATTACAGATCCAGCATACCGATACCGAGGTTGAACTGGATACTGAATTTGGGTCTGTAATCTGTTTTAACATCGACCTCACCCACCAGGCATGCGCCGAGAAGTGAAACGATATCGTAGTAAGTTCCCACTCTCAAATTATTTGAGAATGATGTATATTTTTCTCCCGAGTAGAAGGTGAATTTGTCTTTCATAAATGGTTTCAGTCTGGGGCTGAATTGGTAAATTATTTCTGTGCCGAGATTAGCAAAAGTGATGATATCCGGTTTAAGTTCCTGGAAGAGCGAAAGCCACGGAGTTATCACGAATGGTTTTTTCTGGTATGATTCCCGATATGTAAAAGAGACTCTGAGCGGTTCATCTTTTTTCTCTTCATCATCATCGCTTTGTACGCCCATGTACACAGTTTCGCCGGTCGTGAAATTATAGTTTATCCCAAATCTTGCGTCAGAACCGGTTTCCATATATGGCTGAGATTCCCGGATAGAATTAACAAGAGAATCGAAAATAGCCCGAGATGGAAATTCTTTGAGCAATCCTGATTCTTCCATTTTCTTTAGAGCAAGATCGGTTTCTTTGTAACCCTGCCAGTTGTTTTTTATAATGGACATCAGGATATTGGTTTCATGGTAAGTTATTTCCCTGATCAGCAGATCATTTTCTTCCAGTATTTTCAGGAAATCTCCAACTCGATTGTATTCGGCAGAGGGAAATATTTTTCCTATACCAATTCCTGCAAATATGGCAATGGTGGGTTCGATCAATGTGTCCTGATTGGCAATAAATTTCATTTGAGGTTCTGCGAAAACAAAGACAGGCTTTTTAAATATTTTCTTATTAATATATTTGTCGAAGGTAATAATTCCCATATCAGATTCAGGTCCGGCATCACCGGTTATATCCAGTTCGATCCGATATTCTTCTATCCGGAATTCGAGTGTTGCAGGAATATTATGTTCGAGGTCTGCATCAAACTTCGAAGACATTGTAAAGCTTCGGTCAATGTTCCTCCAGACAGCAGCAAGATGATAATTACCATATCCGCTGCTGTGATTTATCTGACCTCCAAAATATACATTAGCATTCAAGCCATATCCAAAATCGGAAAGTCTGGAAAAATCGGTCAGTTTGATTTTATTATATTTCGATTCATATTGGAAAAGGCTTTTTTCCGGTTGTTTCGATAGGAAAGGAAGCGGTAATGAGATCAATGAAGTAAAAAGAAATATTATTAAAAAAAAGAATGCTGTTCTTTTCAAAACAAACCTCCTGCCGGAAAATAGAGAAAATGAGCTCTGCAAAATTCAAAATTGTCATTGCGAGATTTATCAGCCATCCTAAAGCTGGTAAACCTTTGGCTGATTTCTTATATAGAGATTCTGTCGAAGCAATCTAGCTAACTGACAATAAAGATACCGTGTCTGGTAACGAATGGATTGCTTCGTTTGTAGCAGCAAGAAGAAAAACTCGCAAAGACACTATTTTTTCAGATATTCTATTCAGCGATTATTTCTATAAGCGAACTGGTGATAGTATTCTTGGTAGGATCGAGCATAAAGACCCTGTAAATTCCCGGTTCTTTGAAACTGACATTATCAAAGTAGATATAATCCATATCGGGTTCCGTATCAAATTCATAGTCGTCGTAGTATTCAAAGACAGCTTCGCGGGGGTTGTATTTATCTAATTGAATTATTATTTTTGTGTAATAAATTGGAGCTGAAAGAAGAACCACAACCGTTAAATACCCGGAATAGAACCTGTCACCCATATTTATTTCTCCAAGTTCGGGATCGTATTTTTCGCAGAAATATAAAAGGTCACCACTTTGTGCAGATAAAAATGCAAATACAAAGAAAACAATAAGAAATGATATTATGATCTTTTTCATTTTTAACTCCAAGGTTTTATTAATGGAAAAGTCTTTCCCAAAACCCTCTATTTTGCAGAATCTATATTATTCAATTATATTCTTTTTTCATTTTCAAGATCAAAAAAAAGTGCTTTTTTCATGTCGAACGAAATCTTCATCTTTTCATCGATTTTTGGAAATTTTTTCGGATCGAGACGGGCAGTTATTTTTGAATTTTCCGTTTTCAGGAAAACAATGAACTCATTTCCCATCGGTTCCACTACTTCGCAAAGTGCTTCCAATTTCTGCGGGTATTCTGCCATCTGATCATATTCTGCATCATAAATATCTTCCGGTCGGATTCCCATCGTAACTTCTGAATTTATATACTTTTTCAAATGATCCGTCTTTGGAATTTCAACTTCGAAGCTTCCTTCATCAAAGAATATTTTTTGTGATCTTTCGATTATTTTGCCTTGAATCTGATTTATGGAAGGACTGCCGATAAACCCGGCAACAAAGAGATTTACAGGATTGTTATAAATATCCAGGGGTGAATCTATCTGATGAATTTCACCGTCTTTCATTACCACCATTTTGTCTGCCATCGTCATTGCTTCCACCTGGTCGTGGGTTACGTAGATTATGGTCGTATCGAGTTTCTTGTGAAGTTTGCTGATCTCTGCTCTCATTTGAACCCGCAACTTCGCATCCAGGTTGGAAAGCGGTTCGTCAAAAAGAAAGACCTTTGGTTTCCGCACGATCGCTCTGCCTAATGCCACTCTCTGCCTTTGTCCTCCGGAAAGCTGTTTTGGTTTGCGGTCAAGAAGGTCTTCGATCTCCAGGAGTGCTGCAGATTCTTTTACGATTTTATCTATCTCGGTTTTTGGAAATTTCCTCAGTTTAAGAGCAAATGCCATATTATCGTAGACTGTCATGTGCGGATAAAGCGCATAATTCTGGAAGACCATCGCAATATCACGATCTTTTGGAAGAACATTATTAACTTTTTTAGCACCGATAAATATTTCACCCCGGGTGATGGTTTCCAACCCGGCTATCATTCGCAGGGTAGTTGTTTTGCCGCACCCGGAAGGACCTACCAGTATCACGAATTCTTTGTCTTCCGCCACAAAGCCTACTTTTTTTACTGCATGAAAACTATTTTCGTAAATCTTATCGATCTCTTTTACAATTACTTTTGCCATTATTGTCCTCTATTTTTTTTCGTATGGATTTAATTCGCAGAATTATTGGAATATTGTCAAATAAAATAAATAATCAGGTAGATTT
>JAIORR010000149.1 GCA_021108055.1 Candidatus Cloacimonadota bacterium | reverse complement strand
TCTACTTGACCGATACAAGATTTCTTCTAATTGGAGAATAATTATTTAGAAGAAATATTTGGAGAGATTGAATTATGAAAGAAAATAATAAATTAATACGAAACAGCACAGCAGAATTTCTTATTTTTTCTCAACAAAATGGTAAAAACAGCATTGAAGCTCGCTTCGAAGAAAAAACTATTTGGCTTTCGCAAAAACTAATGGCTAAACTTTTTGATGTTGAAATAAATACTATAAATTATCATTTAAAGGAAATTTTTAAATCACAAGAATTAAACGAAAATTCAGTTATTCGAAAATTTCGAATAACTGCCTCTGATGGGAAAAAATACAACACAAAATTTTATAATCTTGATGCAATTATTTCAGTTGGCTATCGTGTAAACTCAATTCGTGCAACACAATTTCGACAATGGGCAACTCAAGTTTTGCGAGAATTTGCTATTAAGGGATATGTTTTAGACAAAAAAAGAATGGAAAACGGATCATTTCTTGGCGAAGATTATTTTGAGCATCTATTACAAGAAATCCGTGAAATTCGCCTGAGTGAACGTAAATTCTACCAAAAGATAACAGATATTTATTCAACAAGTGTCGACTACAATAAAGACGCTCCAACAACTCGCATTTTTTTTGCAAAAGTTCAAAACAAACTACATTTTGCTATTCACGGAAATACTGCTGCCGAACTTATTGTGAATAGAGCCAATAGCCAAAAAGAGAATATGGGATTAACAAGCTGGCAAAACAGCCCAAATGGTAAAATCCTAAAATCTGATGTTACGATTGGCAAAAATTATTTATCAAAAAGCGAGCTTGAATCTCTAGGAAGAATTGTTAATGCTTATCTCGAACTTGCTGAAGAAAGAGCTAAAAGAAAAATCCCTATGACTATGGAAGATTGGGCAAAGCGACTCGATCTCTTTCTGGAATATGATGATCGGACAGTTTTAAGAAATGTAGGAGAATTTTCCGCAAAAATTGCTCAAAACTTTGCTGAAACTGAATTCGAAAAATACCGTATTATTCAAGATAAATTATTTGAAAGTGATTTTGATAAAATAGTAAAGAAAATAGAAAACGATGAGAAAACAGACTAATCAAGATATTTAAAGATGAAAGAATATTAGAAAAAATAGAATATTGGGACACTGTTTATTACTCATTTTTTATCCTCCTAAATAAAAATACGTACTTAAATATCTAACGCAGTTATATTTAACCCCTTTTTTAGCAACAAGGTTTTGTCTATTAGACCTAAACAGACTGCTTAAAGGAGTGGTCTTTTTCATTTATTATCAAATATACTTTCCCAAAATAATCATTAATATAAAAAAAATCTTTACACAAGTTTAACAAATTTGAAATTTCGGAAAAAGGAAGAATTTCAAATGAAATGAATGTCATAATTTTAAGGAATGCTGAAAAAAAAGAATTAATAAACGAAGGAGATAGCCTATGAAAAACCATTTTAGAATTCTATTTTGTTTTATTTTTATTATGATTTTCTCAACTTTTGTTTTCGCAGAATGGAGTCTGGTAGATTCCATTTCTTTTTCCAAACTTCTTCCATCAGGAGAAAAATGTTATGTCTCGATACAAACCGGCACCAACTATCTGGAATTATCCCTACCGGAAGATTATCTTACGGAAGATGCGGAAACTGCTGTGGAAATTGCCCCGAATTGGCTGAAAATGGACTTGCGGAATAACTTTCGCAGGTTAAGCGAAGATGACCAGAACCTGTATGCAGGCTTGATAATTAATGCAACACATCCCTACATCGATGAAATTTGTTTTGAAATTGCTCACATTTCTCCCCAGACGCTCGCCAGTTCAATGAATTCCCAGGTCTTACTGGAAAATGTTTACACTCTTTATGTTAATGACACCTTTTTTGATTACGTAGATATTATCGATTATGATGGAGATGATTATTATTCGACAACAATATATAAAGTTCTGGAAGATGATGTTCTTCAGGAAATAGAACTCCCGCGTGAAATATATTACTGGTATATCGTTCATCCGAAGTTGCACAAAGAAACCCCGAATTATATAAATCCTGATACAGGGAATCCTGCAGATCCCCCGAATGGAATGTTCTGGAGGGATTTTCTGATGAATCATAATGATATTGGATATCCGATGCTTCGAACTTATCTGGACACATGTCAGGTTCTCTGGAAATGTCAGCAGAATACGATCGATAATGGTGCAGTTGGTGCAGTAAATCAATGGGTTAACGACACAATGACCTTTCAATCTTATACTCACCACGATCAACCTGTACGTATTTATCGAGTTCATATCGGTACGTGCAGTGTACATTCCTATCTAACTTCGGGAGCAGGACGGGCAGCATTGATCCCAACAGTGGTTGATGTTATGTATAGTAATGATCACAAGGTAAACCAATTCTGGGATAGGCGGTGGGTTTGCTGGGAACCGGTAAATACCTGGATAGATTATCCGGAAGTTTATGATACCTGGGGTGGAGTTGCTGATGTAGCCTCTTCATTTATCTGGCGTGGAGATAGTTTTATCTGGGATATTACAGAACAACATACACTCGTTTGCACTCTTAATGTTAATGTTACAGATAGCAACGGAAATCCTGTTGATGGTGCAAGGATCAAGATATACAGCAGTCCTTGTGTAAGCTGGGGTTGTACTGCCGGCTGGACAGATTACAATGGTCAAAAACAGTTTCTGCTCGGAGACGATCGCACCTATACTGCTCAGGTAACCAGTGATATTGGGAACTATCCGGCATCCGGTATGGAAACAGTGATCACAAACAGTGGTGCGGGAATCTTTTATAACTGGAACGTAACCTTACCGGGTGTAATGCCTGTTCTAAATATTTCACCAGACACGTTTCCCGCTAATCCTACAGATGATTACCGGCTAATTGTTGAATATGAACTTCCCAGAGAAATCCTACACGGCATAAATATTGATGATAATAACGAGTTCTCAAAGGCAGGTTCCCCCGGTCATATCGACTTCTTTATTTGCGACGAAAACAACTTTGATGATTATACTGCAGGTACCAATTTTCAGGCTTTTGAAATCAATCAGAATAATCCCGGAAATACTGTCGATTTTGTTCTTCCAACTTCAGATTCGTGGTTCGCTGTTTTCTCTAACGAAGAAAGTTCGATTATTACGCAGGAATTACAAGTTACGATCAAACTTTTCCAAAATATCCCGAGCGATATTCCGGAAAATGAAATAAAAAAATTATTCCCAAAACTTACACTTAGCCAAAATTATCCTAATCCATTTAATCCGGAAACTCAGATAACTTACTATCTTTCCGATGCAGGAAATACAGAGCTGGCAATCTACAACGTTACAGGACAAAAGATAAAAACAATTGTGAATGATTTTCAACTTGCAGGTGAATATAATTTAGTATGGAACGGAACCGATGAAAACGGAAAAGCTGTAAGCAGTGGAATTTATTTTTATAAATTAAGATCGAATGATAATGTAAGGGTTCGAAAAGCGATTTTGATGAAATAGGAGGAGAAAAAATGGAAGTTGTAAAAATTTTTTCCAGAAGTTTTTCTGTATTTTTGTTTATTATTGGTTTTGCCGCTTTCGCTGCAATTCTTTTTGCAGATGATCAGAGTGCTGGTTCAGGATTTACATCAGCAAAGGTTTATGAAACAGACCTCGATGGAAAAATTCAACTTAAAGAAACAATTCAACAATCCCAAACTAATTATCGTACCCAACCGGAACAGATGCCCGG
>JAIORR010000033.1 GCA_021108055.1 Candidatus Cloacimonadota bacterium | reverse complement strand
ATTTCCCACGGTTTGGAAAGATAATACTTAAGCACTTTTTTTCTTTTTCCGATAATTTCATTTGGAATAAGATGATCATATTTTTCGAGAGTAAGGAAATAATCGAAAGTAATTTTTTTCTCTTTTGATACATTATCTATTATTCTCACGCCTTCTTCGATCATCTCGGCAGATGTTTCTTCCATCAGGTTCGTATTGCAGAAAAGGTGAGTAACTTCCAATTTTGATGCAGATTCCAGCATTTCCAGCATTTCAAATATTCCTTTTTCATTGGAAGTGAACGGACGTTTAGTGTTTATCACCAGATGCATCTCATATCCTCTTTTCTTTATGTTCGGAATGAAACGTGCCAAAGCTCTGCAGCCTGCAGGATCGCCTCCAACATCCAATATCACTGTTTTATCATAGTTCTGAACTGCACCCATTATCCTGGGGGAGATCATCGGCAGGTCGGCATGTTTATATTCACCTTCCGGTGCAATAACTTCGATGTTTTCCTTCCGGAATTTTTCACGGACATCTCTGCTGCGGAAATACGGGTTCACCACATCCAGATCGACAAGTGTAACATTGTCTTTGCATTCTTTAATTTCTTTTGCCAGATTGATCGAATACTCACTTTTCCCGCTTCCGAAAGCTCCGATAACCACAATTAATTTATTTTCCATTATTTCCTCTTTGTTGAATAAATAATAATTCCAAAATCAAATTATCTGTTTGTTTGTCAAAATTCTTTTTGACAGTAAAGTTCACGTTTACATAAAGTACACATAAAAAATTTCAAGGAGTATTATTTGAAAAAGTTGATCGTCATCGTTTTTATCATCGGTTTTGCTGCAGGTTCATTTGCAGAAGATTATCTGGATATGAACTTCTTCATCGAACCGAAATATAATTTTGACAAAACAAATCTGATAAATTTTCATGTAAAAAATATCAGGAACGATTCTATCCGGCAGGTAAATATATTTGCAGGAAGGATATTGGAAAAACCTCGATCCGATAGCATGACAGTTAGTTTTTTAAACGCGATCCAACCCCATTTGTCTTCGCCTGTAGATTATCTTTATTATGAAAAAGATGTGGAATTCAAACTTCTGATCTCCAATATCGAGAGTGATTCTATTCCTATAATAAAGAATGAGATCATAAAAACGGATTCCATGAAAATTGGAATATTTTCCATCTATACACCGGATTTTGTGGTTAAGAATAACATTGCGGCTCATTCAGAATTTGATTTCAATGTTTTTGAAATAGCAAAAGAACAGGCGGAATATCTGGCAAAGAGAACAGATTATGTGATCATGCTTTCCAGTCTGAGCAAATACATAGATAATGATGTTGTAAAAAACATTCCGGTGGATGCAGTTATAAGTTTCGATTACCAGAAAAAAACTAATTCAGTTCTATCTAACCATCTGACTAAGTTTTACAGCATTCTTACGAATCAGGGTCGTTATGGGAAACTCAGGTTGATCTATAAAAATGGGAAGATAAAAAAGAAATGGCAGGAGATCGAATTCGATGTTGGAAGCCATTGAGAAATTCATCCGAACTCTGCTCTCTAGAGGACTTTCCAAACACACCATCAAAGCATACGAAAGTGACCTTTTGCAGTTAAATGAATTCCTGGAAAAATATTTCGAGAATGAAGAAGTCGATCTGAACGAAATTACTCGTATATTTTTGCGTGATTATATGCGTGATCTGAGCATTAAAGGGAGGAACAATCGCACTCTTGCCAGGAAAGCAACTACTATTAAGAATTTTTTTCATTTTTGCGAAAGAAACGAATTTATCGGGAAAAATCCTGCTATGAATATGCAAATTCCCAGGTTCGAAAAGAAACTTCCCAAATTTTTTACAGAAAAGGAAATGGAAGACCTTCTTAATATTCCCGACCTTTCAAGTAAATTCGGTGTACGCAACAAAGCAATACTTGAACTTATATATTCCTGCGGGATGAGGATCAGCGAGGTTGCCAACTGTGAAATAAACGATATAGACCTGATCGAGAAAACGATTCACATTATCGGGAAAGGTAATAAAGAACGGATCGTTCCGGTGGGAAAAATGGCAATACGTGCCGTAAAGAATTTTATGAAGATACGCAATCAGTTTGAATCCAGGGAAAGTGATGACAGCTTGTTCCTGTCCAAAAGCGGTAAGCCGCTTTCTTCTGATGAATTAAGGGAAATATTGGATAGATACATCATACTTGTAGCCAAAACGAAAGGGTATTCACCACATTCGATTAGGCATTCATTCGCCACTCATCTGATTTCACACGGAGCAGATTTGCGAGCAGTTCAGGAAATGCTGGGACATACCAACCTGTCTACAACTGAAATATATACTCATCTTTCCATCAAAGACTTGAAGAAAGTTTATGAACAGGCACATCCAAGAAGTAAAAAGGAAAATTGAAAAAAACCTTCAAAGTCTTTTAAAACCTTGAAGGTTTGTAAAATCCAGGTAAAGTAGATGCTTAGTCGTTTATTATTATCTTCTCGATTATTACGTCTTTCACAGGCCAGTCTTTCATTTTAAGTTTTGGTTCCATATGTGTTTCTACAGATTTGATCTGATTTACAACTTCCATTCCTTTAACCACTTTCCCAAAAACGCAGTATCCCCAGTTTTGTACTTTATCTTTATGATCGAGAAAAAGATTATTATTAACATTAATAAAAAACTGGGAAGTTGCAGAATGAGGATCATTGGTTCGGGCCATAGCGATGGTTCCTTTTGAATTTGAAAGGCCATTATCAGCCTCATTTTGTATTGGTCCATAAGTGACAGCCTTTTTCCCGTGATTCTGGTAGAAGCCGCCACCCTGTATCATGAAGCCACCGATAACACGATGGAAAACAAGACCATCATAGAATCCAGCCTTTGCATATTTTTTAAAATTCGCAACTGTTTTGGGTGCGAGTTCCGTATTCAGTTCCAATTCAATATCACCCATACTTGTTTTTATGGTTACGTTCACGATATTCTCCTTTTCTGCCATTTCTTTTGAATAAGATTTACTTGTTGCACCTATTCCAAATAACATTGATGCTCCCAGTAAAATTAATCCAATTACTAAAATCCTTTTCATTTTTTCTACTCCTTTTATTTTTTACGTTTTTTTTCATTCCCTAACTCATTCATTGTTTAAATTTGCAAAGTTCGATATTTCCGTCAATTATTTTTATGAAAGAGTCATTTACGATCCAATCACCTGCATTTGCATAAATCCCATTTTCATATTTTTCCAGTTTGGGAAGGTGGGAATGTCCCATGATAATAATGTCATAATCTTTCAATTTCTTTTTTGCGAAATTTATTAATCCTCTTTCTTTCTTTTGATAAAGAGTAGTAGAAGTTTTTCTGCTTCTGCTGGAACGGCTAAGCATTTTACCCAAACCAAGTGCAAAATCAGGGTGAAGGATTTCAAAAATATTCATGATGATCCTGTTACGGATTATTGAGCGGAAAATCTTGTATCGCAAATCGTTCGATGTATATAGATCACCGTGAGAAACAAATACTTTTTTCCCATCGATAGTTTCAATGAAATTGTTATTATAAACTTCAATATCGAGCGTATTTGTAAGAAAATCTCTGAACCAGAAATCGTGATTACCGGCAATAAATACGATCCTGCAATCGCTTTCTCTGAGGTCGGCAAGTTTTTTTAGAAGAGGAAAATATCCTTTAATTATCACTGTTTTCCACACGAACCATAAGTCGAATATATCTCCGTTCAATATTAA
>JAIORR010000250.1 GCA_021108055.1 Candidatus Cloacimonadota bacterium | reverse complement strand
AATCTACAACATCAAAGGTCAAAAAATACGTACTTTTAATTGTCGTCCTGAGCTTGCCGAAGGACAATCTTCAATTATCTGGGATGGCACAGATGAGAACAATCAGCCTGTTTCCAGCGGAGTTTATTTTTATAAACTATCGATAAACGGCAAAACAAAAGCTGTAAAAAAAATGATGATGATAAAATAGTGATATACAAACAGGTTAAGTGCAAGTTTTCTTTTGGATACATTATGGATACTTTTCAAATATATCTGTTGACACTGAAATGCTTTTTCAGATATTTTACAGATAAAAAGTGGGTGGTCTATGATTTTAAAAAAAATTAGTTTCTCCTTTTCAAAAACTCAAGTTCTTATAAACAAAATAAGTGCAATTGACTCATTTAATGGAAAATGGCAAGCTGTTGAGGCAAGAGAAAATAAATATCTAAAAGAGTTAAAACGTATTGCAACAATAGAAAGTAGTGGGTCTTCAACCAGAATTGAAGGAGCTACACTTACTGATGAAGAGACAGAAAAACTTTTGAATAATATCAAAATTTCAAAATTCGTAACAAGAGATGAACAAGAGGTTGTTGGATATTATCAAACTTTAGAACTGATTCTGGATAATTATGAGACTATCACTATTTCGGAGAATTATATACGTCAACTTCATAGTATTTTACTTAAGGTAAGTGAAAAAGATCAAAGACACCGAGGTGAATTCAAAAAATTAGCAAATAAAGTTGTAGCAAAGTATCCGGATGGAACTGAAAAAGTGATCTTTAATACAACCGAACCACATCTCGTTGAAAAAGAAATGTCTGAATTAATTACTTGGATTAATGAACAACTTCAAAATCAAAATATTCATCCATTATTTGTAATTGCTACATTTATCTATGAATTCCTCTCAATCCATCCTTTTCAAGATGGCAATGGCAGATTATCCAGACTACTAACAACATTATTAATGATGAAAAGCAAGTATGATTTCGTCCAATATATTTCTTTTGAACACATTATAGAAGAAAATAAGAAAAAATATTATAAATCTCTAATGAGTGGGCAAAAAAACAGATATAAAGAAAGTGAAAACATTTATAATTGGATTTTTTTCTTCCTAACTTCAATCGAGAATTTAATAAAAAAATTAGAACATAAATATAAAAAATATGATAGCAAAAAAAGCTATCTTAATTCACGTCAAAATGAATTTATGCAATTGCTTAAAAAACATCAACCTTTAAAAATAAGTGACATTGCTACAAAAATGAATAATTATTCAATAAACACACTAAAAAAAGATATTCAATATTTGCTATCCGAAAAGCAAATTGAGAAACGATATACATTATTAATGATGAAAGCACTTAACAAAAGCCTCCACATTCAGATTGAAAGAAAAGTTTACAAGCCAACCAATGGCTGGTAAACCTTTGGCTTGCAAGAAGAGTGTGGCAGTTGCCAACCATTATTTAATATGGTAAACAGAATAAATATTAATGAAATGATACTTTATTTTTAGGATAAGTCTGGAATATCATTTCTAATTATATGGAGTGCATTAACCGTGTTAATGCTAAGCGACAAAGTCGCTTCCAAATTTCGAAAAATGGTAAGTTACCAATAAAACAATAACATGGTTATTTTACTCCAGAAAAAATCCAAAGGAGGAATCAAATGAAAAAGCTATTTATTACAGTTATGATAATAACCATCTCGATGTTGAATGCCAAAGAAGTTACTTTATCTCAAGCTGTGTTGGTTGCAAAAAATATTCTTAATGAAGGAGTTGCCAATGATTTTGCAGTTCCAATCACGGGAAGCGAGCTTCAGCCAGTTAATATCAAAGAAAACCTGGTTTATGTTTTTAATATTACAGGAGAAAAGGGATTTGCCATAGTTGCCGCTGATGACAGAGCATTTCCTGTTTTGGGATATAGTTCTTCCGGTTCATTCGACGCGGATAATATCCCGCCGTCTCTGCAATGGTTATTAGATTCTTACCAGGAACAGCTTCAGTCGATCCGGGAAAATAATTTAAAAGCAACAGGAGAAATAGCAGAAAAATGGAACAGGTATTCCTCAGATAATTTTTTACCTGAAACAATGCGTGATGAAGTTGGTCCTTTAATCACATCTGTTTGGAATCAATGCGCTTATTACAATACACTTTGTCCGGTAGATGCTGATGGTTGCGACGGGCATGTTCCGGTTGGTTGTGTGGCAACTGCAATGGCTCAAATCATGGATTATTATCAGTATCCTACGCAAGGAACAGGTTCTCATTCATATTACGCTGAAGGTTACGGGCAGCAAACAGCCAATTTCGGTGCAACAACTTATAACTGGGATAATATTCCGGATTTTCTTACAGATTACAATATCGATGTGGAAACTCTTGGTTATCATTGTGGAGTTTCTGTAGAAATGATGTATGGACCTCATGGTTCCGGTGCTTATTCAGATGATGTTCTTGCTGCTTTGCAAACCTATTTTGGATACTCAGGCTCGATGCAGTATCTTTATAAAGATTATCATGGTACCGAAGAATGGAATAATATTTTAAGACAGGAAATAGATGCTGCCCGTCCGATCCATTATAGTGGTTTTGGTGATGCCGGTGGACACGCCTTTATTTGTGATGGTTATGAAGGAACTGACCATTTTCATTTCAACTGGGGATGGGACGGCTTGTTTAACGGCTATTATTACCTCGATAATTTGAATCCGCGAAATCATAATTTTTCCGAATGGCAAGGTGCATTGATTGGAATTCATCCTACGGAAGGTCCCACTGCTGATCTTACCGCCGATCATACAACTGTTTTAACGGGAAGTTCTGTAAATTTTACTGATACTTCCACGCAAATTCCTACCGGTTGGAACTGGACTTTTGAAGGCGGAACACCTGCAACTTCAGTTGAACAAAACCCCTTGGAAATCGTCTATTCTACTTCCGGCAATTTTGACGTTACTTTAACTGTTACCAATGAAACCGGAAATAATACGATCGTGAAAAACCAATATATCACAGTTACCGACGATGCAGAACCTATCGCAGGTTTTACTCTTGCAGATACTTTATTCGCGTCAAACGATACGATCTCAGTAAATAATTATTCTATGAATTCTCCTTCAAATTATGAATGGACATTTGTTCCAAATACTGTTACATACCAAAACGGAACTAATGCAAATTCGGAAGAACCATCTATCTCTTTTGATCAAGCGGGAACTTATCAGATCACTCTTATCGCAGAAAATGGAAATGGGAATGACTCGATAACCAAAACTGTTCATATTGGCGGTTTACCTCTTCCCTACACTGAAGACTTTGAATTGACATTGGGAAACACAGGTTGGACTGTAGAAAATCCTGATAATGATTATTCATGGGATGGAAATTATTTTGCAGGTGGTTATACAAATGGCAGGAAATCGACTTATGTGAATTGCTTTTCTTATAATTCTGTGGGAGAACGCGATGGACTTATTTCACCTTTATTAAATTTCTCAAATACATCAAATATCGATCTTTCATTTAAACATGCCTATGCGGCAAGAGGAAGTCATCAGGATTCTTTGATTGTCTATATCAGTGATAATAACGGAGATAATTGGAATAGAATTTATGCAGTTTCCGAAGATGGTTCGGGAAATTTTGCTACTCACCAACCGATGACTACCCGTTTCACTCCGGAATCTGTCGATGATTGGTCTGGTTCCGGCTGGGGAGCGGATGACATCGTTATCTCTTTAGATTCTTGGACAGGTTGCTT
>JAIORR010000272.1 GCA_021108055.1 Candidatus Cloacimonadota bacterium | reverse complement strand
CAACGGGTCTCGAACCCGCGACCTTCAGCTTGGGAAGCTGATGCTCTACCAACTGAGCTATGCCCGCTTAAATATTTATTTGTTTAAGACATACAACATATGAAAATCTAACCTTTGAATTTTTTAACCTGTCTGTTTTTCGGAATAAATTGTTTATTTGCATTCCACTGGGATGAAATTTTGAAAGACTATTTTAATTGGTTAGTCGATCGAATCAGGAAACACAAGATTACTCTTGATACCGGATAGGGTAGAAGACAGAGCTTCTTTTAGTTGAATAAATTTCTGTTCATCGAGCTTACCTGTCCATTCATCCATAAATATTTTTTTGAATTCGATAGCAATACAGCATGCGGAATCCGGGAAATTCCGATGTATCCACCTTGAAAAATTTCCACCCGAAAATTTCACATTAATTCTAACATCCAGATTTCTGCCAAAGAAGTCAAAATTCTGAAGATCATTCTGAACTTTATTAACCAATGACATCCATTTCGAGGGCATATTATTTGTTCCCAGTATTATTTCAGGGTCTCTTGCACCGCTCTCAGAATTCATACCATCTCTTCGATAATTATATGAATGGATGTCATAAACAAAAAAAATCCCGAATTTCTGTTGCATTTCAGATAAATGTAATTTCAATATCTTATAGAACTTTTTGTATTTTTCATTTGTAACTTTGATAATTTCTTTTGATGGTGGCTTTTTCCACACACTTAGACCCCAGGCATCCTTCGGCAACTTGTAAATGCTTTTTTCCCGGGACCTATTCAGATCTACTTCAAACCTGCTTGTATTTACGATGATCCGGTTATTGCATATTTTTGTGAATCTTGCTGTGAACGGGTCTTCTTCGTAGAGTTGAGTTTTTTTGGATATTGCAATATTTTCTTTAACTTTCTCAGAAAGTTCATGCCCATTGTGAATTGCTGTACAGATAATTGGTTCATCATATTTAAAATCAAATTCTGCTAACATTTCTTTCTCCTCCATCTGAATCTTCCGGTTCGGACGGAATTAATATTTCTATTTCTGGTAACAAAGCCCCAGCTTGGGAACAAGAACTTAAAAAGTGAGATGAGTTCCCCATTATTCCACCATCAATTCTACGTCTTCTGAGGGTTCAGAAATAATGATAGCCACGTTCTCAAAATATTTATTTGCAACACGCTGAATATCTTTTTGTGATACCTGTTTGTAAATATCACTTACTCTATCGATGTAATCATATCCAAGTCCAATAGCTTCGTAATATGTAATGTAATACGGCATCGAATTCTCATTAAGAAATGTGCGAAGCATCTTTTCTTGTTCTTCAATTGCGCTGGTTATTTCTTCTATGCTCACTTCTTCTGTTTTCAGTTTTTCCAGTTCATTCTGCATCACTCGAACCAGGTCATCTTTTTTATCTATGGAAGTTTGACTGGTCAAACGGAATGAACCGTCATTTTCTCCATAACGATAATCCGGAAATGCATAATAGGCAAGGTCGTTATCTCCGCGAACAGCCTGATGCAACCTTCCTCTTGCACCGGACAGGATCATCTCGATCAATTGCATAACAATAAAATCATCATCATTTATCGAAGGTGCTTTGCAGCCCAGATCTATATTTACCTGTTCAAATTTATATTCATTCACAAATGTATCATTCAAGCTGGAAGTGATGGAATAAAACTTTTCGATATTGATCTTCTTGTTGGGAATATGAGCCTTGATATCGGCAGCAATGTTTTTCGCTTCAGCGATGGTTATATCTCCAAAAAGAGTTATGATGACTTTTTTGGATTTGAAAAGATCTTTATGAAGATCGAAAAGTTTTTCTTCTTTCAAATTAATTATAATATTTGTTAATTCTTCTTTGGAAAGTCCTGCCCGATAATTCTGGTACAGCACCGATTTCATGAAATCTCTGTGCACAGTTTCAGCCCGGCTCTTCGACCTGTTATAATCTGCTTTCACTTCTTCTTTAGCCAGATCCAGTTCAGTTTTTTCAAACGCAGGATTTTTAAAAGCATCAAAGAGCATTTTCTTAAATGCAGGGAAATCATCTTTCAGGCATTTGAATTCGATGAAAGTTCCTTTAGTGGAAGTATAGGTTTCCAGAGAAACAGCATGATCTTCCTGCCATTCAGAGATATCGAGGGAGCTGTAATTTTTTGAACCACGGAACATCTGCTCGATCATAAAAGAGATAGTTCCGGCATTTTCGATCGTTTCATAATCACTTGATATTGGAAGCTGGATAACGCATTTTAAAAGAGGCTTTTCTGTGTTTTTCTTATACAAAAGAGTAAGATTGTTTTTTACTTCGATTTTCTCGATCTCAGATTTTTCCGATGCTGTTTCATCTTTCTTTTCCAGAATGGCTTTTGTTCCTAATGGAACTGCATAGAACACAATGCGATTCATGGGAAGAAGATGTTTCCTGATCGCATCCTGCAGCTTTTCCGGTGTTAATTTTTCCAGTAGAGCAAGATGTGCAGGATAATAATCCGGGACTCCATACATCATCATTGTCCAGCCGATCTGATTGGCATCATTGCTGACGCTGGGAGTAGAGAGAAGTTTTTGTGCTTTAGTCCGGTTTATCAGGTTCCGGATATGTTCCTGTTCTATTCCGGATTTGCTGTATTTCTCGATTTCACTATCTATAATAGAAATGATCTCCTTTACTCTGGAAGGGTCTTTCGCTTCAAATCTAATTACGATGGTTCCTTCCGTATCGATGTCACTTCCATTTGCATAGCCATAAACATAATTAACCAGTTTAAGTTCTTCCACAAGTTTGTAGCGGATAGGAGATTTTCTTTTTCTAAAAAGGATGTCCATGGCGGTATTTAAAGCTATTATATCTCCAAAATCTGAGGTGGGAATAATAGTGGTAGAAAAGACCATTGGCTGCTCGACGTCAAATTCTTCGATGTATTCCAGGCTGCCCGATCTTGGGTTTTGAACTGGTAAATAAACCGGATCGAGCTGCTTTCTGGGAAAATCCTTAAATGTATCTTCGATCTGCGTAAGCATTTCTTCTGCTGCGAAATCTCCCACTGCCACGAATATCATATTGTTGGGAGCATATCTTTGTTTGTAATAATCTTCAAGCTCATCGCGGGTTATGGTTTTATAAAGTTCCGTATAACCGATGACGGGATATTTATTGTTGGAATTCGGAAAGACAAGTTCATTATTTCTTTGGTATATTTTGGAACGAGCAGGGGTGGAACGCATCACGATCTCCTTGAGGATAACCTGCTTTTCTCGGGCAACTTCAAAAGAATCACAGACACATGCCTGCATCTGTTCGGAAAGTATTTTCAAGGTTTCGTCTTTGTACTGTTTTTCCACAGCTATATAAAATGCAGTAGCTGCATAAGTGGTGTAGGCATTCACCAAAGCTCCCATTTCTTTCCCTTTTTTTTCATATTCGTCTTCTGTGCGGAAAGTTGTTGTCCCGCTGGAAACGATATGTTCCAGGTAGTGAGAAATTCCTGCTCCGAGGTATTTACCTTCATTCACAGAACCGGTCTTCACAAAACAGTAAAACCCGATCGATTCATTAAGATTGTTTTCTTTTACAACTATCTCCATCCCGTTGGGAAGAGTTTTTTGCATCAGTTCATTTCCGTTTAATAAAGCCACTATCAGAAGCAGCGTTGAAATAAGTATTAGTTTTTTCATCTTTTATTCCTCATAATTATTTTTTTACAGTATCTTTAATTAATTATCTTGTTTTTTTGTAAATGGTTTTCTGAAATTTTTAAGTAACTCAAAGCTTTTACCATGTT
>JAIORR010000102.1 GCA_021108055.1 Candidatus Cloacimonadota bacterium | reverse complement strand
AATTTTTCCAGATCAATAATTTCTGATGGAATATCCTGCATCGAGCTATCCAATAGTTCAGCGATCTGAGTTAAGCGGGAATATCCACCTGGCTTAAGCAGATTTGTTGCCATCGTAATAGGTCTGATACCGGTTTCAAAAATATCTTTTATGTTAAAATAGTCAGCACCGCCGGAATATGAAATCGGTAGTTTCCCATCAAATTCTTCCGATAACTTTCTTGCCAGATTTATGGTGAGCGGATACAAAGTTCTACCGCTCATATACATCTCATCAGTCGGCAGCATACCCAGATCATTTTTAACAGCGAGAGTATTAGAAAGTTTCACCCCGAACTGAATACTGTGTTTTTCTGCAAAATCAATTAGAGTATGAAGCATTTTCACAGCAGCGGGATATTGCATATCGTGAGTAAAAGATTCCTCCTTAAGTGTGATATGATCGTAACCCGCTTTTTCAAAAACATTTTTTACATATTCATATCCGTGCAGGGTGGGATTCAATTTGACGAAAGTATGCATTTTCTTTTCGGAAATAAAATACTTACAGATCGCTTCCTGGTCTTCGGGAGGGCATCCGTGCATTGTGGAAAGGGTGATGGAATTGGAAATCTTCGGTGAGATCGTTTCCACGAATTCCGCATCTGTAATATTTGGTATTTTTCCAGATTTGATAGCTTCTTTCAATTCCTTTTTGCATTGTTGGAAAACTTCGTTCCCTGATGCGTCCTTGAGTTCTTCGATAAATTTATCTATTTTCGGAGACTTGATCCCTTTAATATCATAGCCGACACTCATATTAAAAATAAATGCACGTTCATCCAATTTGGAAAGACCGAACATTTTGTTTAAAACGTGAAGCAAAAACCAGGCTTTAACATATTCACCATAAGCCTGTGTAACAGTCAGCTCGGTTGACCATTCAGTGTTATAACCTTCATCAGTTGCTTCGATACAAGGTTTTTCAATATCGAGTTCATCCAGGATCTGTACAGTTTTCAGTTCAAAGAATCTACTTCCTGTAAGATACGCTGCTATAATATTCGGCGTGGATTGTGTATGCGGTCCGGCAGCGGGACCGATTGGTGTTTCGCATTTTTCACCGAAAAAATCGAATGCTGTAGTATCGCTTTTCTTATAAAATTTTATTTCAGGAATTCCAAAAATTGTTTTCTCTTCTTTATATTCTGCTAAAATCCAATTTAATAGTTTTCTAAATTCAACCGGTATCATTATGTCACTCATTTTTTTCTCCTAAACATAGCTCACGGATTAACACAGATTTGGACGGATAAAAGACTTAAATTCATAATTCTGAAACTCTCTTTTAATTTTCCATCCGTGTTCATCTGCGAAAATCCGTGAGCTACTCTTCAATATCTTCCCTTATTACTTTCAAATCTTTTGAACATTGCTTTGGAAATTTCTTCCGATCGTTTGAACAAATCTCCATACATATCTTTGGTTACGTGATAATCATCCAACAATATTTCATCATTCTTGATCACATATTGACAGCGTGATTCGGTGATGCTGAAAATAAGATGACCGAGAAATTGTTCTGTATTGAATGGCGTTACCGGTTCATAATCGAAGATCGCAATATCGGCAGGTTCACCTTCTTCAATTCCCAATGGAAGCCCAAATGCTTTTTTCAATTTAAAGTTATTCAGGAAAAGTGCATTCATTTCAGGATAGCCAAGATCACAATTCTTATTCAGGTATTTTGTGAATATCATAGAATTTTTAAGAGCTTTCATTGTGCTGGAATGCATTCCGTCAGTTCCCACAGTTGTCTTAATTCCTTCCGAAATAAAGTTGGAAATATTTCCTACATTCAATCCGTTATTCATATTGGAATCTACTGCCTGGACGATGAAAATATTGCGTTTCTTCAAAATTTCAAGGTCTTTTCCCGTGAGATTGTTGCAATGAATAAAAAGAGAATTATCCCGCACCAGTCCGAAGCTGTCAAATCGTTCGATCAATCCTTTCCCATATTTTTCCTGACATTGGATTCCATCGATTTCGCCTTCTGCAACGTGAACGTGAACCGGAAAATCTTCGGTTGCATCAGCAATTTTTTGCAAGCTTTCATTACTTAAAGTAAATGAAGCGTGCAATCCAATCATTCCCTGAACCGATTTTCCTTTTTGCGCTTTGGCAAAACGGATATTTTCATTCAAAGAATTCTGAAAGAATTTCTCACCATTACGATCAGAAAGCTCAAAGCAAATAGTTCCACTAATTCCATAAGCATCGAAAACGTCTGCCATATCGGAAAGTGCATTATCGGTGTAACCAGAAATGTGATGATCGAAAACCGTGGTAATGCCGTATTTAATCGAATCTTTACAGGCTATAGCAGTTGAAAGTATCATATCTTCTTTATTCAAAGAATGATCAAGTGTCCACCAAAGATTCTTCAAATTTCCCATAAAATCATTGAACGGAACATCGCAAGGTACTCCTTTGGAAAGCGTGGAATAGATGTGATGATGTGCGTTTGTAAGCCCGGGGAAAATGATCTTATTGGTTGCATCGATAATGCGGTCTGCTTTTTCAAACGGCTTTGTATAAAATACTTTCCCATCTTTTAAATAGATATTTTTCTTTTCAACAAGAACAGTTTCATCTTTAGGAACTATTAAATATCCACCTTGAATTGTTATATTCATATTTTCTTCTCCAAATTTTAATACCTTGAAAAGGTTTAAAAGACTTTTCTTCCTGCTGAACCTTTTCAATGGTTTTTTTCTTGATCCAACCGTTCCGAAGGTTTATACGAAAGAATATCTCTGTATGTAAACCATTCGGAAGGGTTAAAAGACTTATCTTCTTGCTGATCCTTTTCAATGGTTTCTGGCAGTTTCAACCATTGAAAAAGCCTACATGTTAGAATTTCTTTGTGTGTAAGCTTTTTCAAGGTTTAACTGCCTTTGGCAAGGTTAATTTTCTCAACCGCATCTTTCACCGAATTCAATATGGGAATATATCCTGTACATCTGCAGAGATTTCCTTCCAAAGCTGTTTTAATTTCTTCTTCGGATGGATTTTGATTTTTATCCAACAATGCTTTTGCACTCATCAACATTCCCGGAGTACAGAATCCGCACTGGATTGCACCATTATCCAGGAATGCATCCTGCAATTTAGAGAGAACTTCGTTCTTCTCCAGATTCTCAACTGTTTCCACTTTTGCATTTTGAACCTGTTCAGCCAGAATCATACAGGAATTCACTGCTTCTCCGTTCATGATCACTGTGCAGGCACCGCATTCTCCTATAGCACAACCTTCCTTGGTTCCGGTCAATCCAAGTTCATCACGTAAAATATCCAGGAGTCTCAAGGAATCATCTACGGTTAATTTAACATCTTTGCCATTAACATTAAAATTTAAATTTATCATTTATCTATCCTCATTTCTTTCAGCTCATACCTTGAAAAGGTTTCTTTCAAAACTTCTTCTTACTTAGCCCTTTCAAGGTATCTTTCTTGACCCAACCGTTCCGAAGGTTTACCTGCTTTTTTCAAGGTGAATTTCTTCCAACGCATCTTTAAAGAGATTAATGAAAACAGGTTTTTTATATTCGGCAGACCAGCGTCCACCGATCTCTTTCTCGATTTTTTCTGCTAATGGTTTTTCTGCAGCACGTATCGTTAGTTCATCCAAATGTTTTCCAATTAAAGTATTTTCAACATCAGTAATTCTCTGTGATCTGCTGAAAAGTGAACCATCTACAATATAACATTCATCGATCTTATCATTCTTATCAAAGCTCAACATCACGCTGATACTCA
>JAIORR010000265.1 GCA_021108055.1 Candidatus Cloacimonadota bacterium | reverse complement strand
GAATCGGTTAAGAGTTGTTATCTTCTTATTAACCACCAACTTAAGTTGGTGGTTAATGAAACAGAAAAAGGGATTAACCGTTTTAACGGTTTCTCATTTTATTAGATTTAACTTTTTAGAGTGGACTCAATAAAAATATCCAATTTTTTCTAATTAGGATTTTAAAATTGACATCAGGTCTTTATTAAAAAACTTAGATAATAGCATTTGAAAATAGGAGAAGAAAATGGAAAGTGAAATCCGGGTACGTTTTGCACCCAGTCCCACAGGTTATCTTCATGTCGGAAGTTTACGGACTGCACTTTATAATTATCTTTATGCCAGGAAGGTAAAAGGAAAATTTATTCTTCGTATTGAAGATACCGACCAGGCACGATATGTAGAAGGCGCTGTAGAAAATTTGATAGAAACCTTGAATCAAGTTGGGTTGGAATATGATGAAGGTCCGGATATTGGTGGAAATTACGGTCCATACTTCCAGTCTCAGAGAACAGAAATATACGGGAAATATGCTGATGAATTAATAGAAAAAGATGCTGCATACTTTTGTTTCTGTACCTCCGAAGACCTGGAAATTATGCGGGAAGAACAAATCGCAAAAGGAGAAGATACTCGCTACGATGGTAGATGCAGAAAGCTTTCAAAAGAGCAGGTACAGGAAAATCTGGATCAAGGTAAACCATACGTTATTCGGGCAAAAATTCCAAAGGAAGGAGAAATAGTTTTCTTTGATATTGTCCGGGAAAAAGTCAGCATCATGTGGGAAACGGTGGATGATCAGGTCCTGATAAAATCCGACGGATTCCCTACCTATCATCTGGCAAATGTGATCGATGATCACCTGATGAAAATAACTCATGTTATTCGTGGAGAAGAATGGCTTTCCAGCGTACCCAAGCACCTTTTCCTGTATAATGCATTCGGATGGAAACCACCCAAAATGTGTCATCTTCCTCTTCTGCTGAATCCCGATAAAAGCAAGCTGAGCAAACGTCAGGGAGACGTGGCTGTGGAAGATTTCCTGAAAAAAGGATACCTGCCGGAAGCTCTCTTGAATTTCGTTGCCCTTCTCGGCTGGCATTCCAAAAGCGATAAGGAATTGTATTCACTGGAAGAACTCGAAAAAGAATTCTCCTTAAAAAGAATAAATAAATCCGGCTCTGTCTTCGATATTGAAAAACTGAATTGGATGAATGGACATTATCTGCGTGAATTGGAATCTGGTTACGTTGCCATAAAAGCCAGACCTTTTTTCATTAAAGCAGGTTTTGATATCAATGATAATGAAAAATATCTTAAGATTATTGAGGTTGTAAGGAACAGAATCTCGACACTCTCGGAAATCACGAAAGTTGCAGCACCGTTTTATGAAACGATAAAATATTCGGAAGAAGATAAGCAGATCATAAACAATGAAAATTCGCAAAGATTATTTTCCTTCTGGCTGAAAAACATACAGGTTTTGGATATTATTACCGAAGAGAATATAAACAGGCTTCTTAAACAAAGTACAGATGAACTCGGCATCAAGGGAAAAGATCTGTATTTCCCATTGCGTCTTGCTTTATTCGGTAGCGTACATGGTCCTGAACTGCCTGTAATATTCGATGTCCTGGGCAAGGAAGAAGTGCTTGGAAGATTATCAAAAATGCTGGATTAAAATGAATATAGTTTTTCTCGTCGTAATCCGGCAATTGCCGGACGGCTCAGACGGAAACAACAAGTCGAACGTGAATCTCGAATCGTTGCCGCAAACTCCCACGATACGATCATTCTTTATACGGAGTAAACTTACGATTCGAAAATAAGAGGTATAATATGAAATATTTCAAGAAATTGATAGGAGCAAAATGCTACTTATCTCCCATAAGTCCGGATGATGCAGAGCAGTATTGCGAATGGATAAGCGATGCGGAAGTTAACAGGTTCATGGTCTTTTCTTCGCATCGAGGGCTATCCTGGAAGATATGATAAAAAGAGGAACTCAGATATTTGCTATCATCGATAAAGAAAAAGATGAACTTATCGGGAACTGCAGTTTATTCGATATCGATCATCTCAACCGGAAAGCAGAATTTGGCATTTTCATTGGAAATAAGACTTACTGGGGAAAAGGTTATGGAACCGAAGCAACCAAACTGATCCTCGATTATGGTTTCAATATTCTGAACCTGAACAGCATAATGCTTAGAGTTTACAGTTATAACAAAAGAGGAATTCGTTCTTACGAAAAATCCGGTTTTAAGGTAATCGGCTCTCACAGAGAAGCCAAAATAATCGGCAGCAAAAAGTACGATGAAATATATATGGATATTCTTGCTGATGAATTTGAAAGTGTTTATATCAGAAAAGTTATGGAGTCGAAAAAATAGATGTTCTCTCAAATTAAAGGTCAGGACAAAGCGATAGAAATATTAAAAAGAGCTATCAGGCATGATAAGATCGCTAATAGTTATCTTTTTTTTGGACCGGAAGGTGTTGGAAAATTCACAACTGCATTATACTTTGGAATGGCTTTAAATTGCCATGCCACTCTGGATAAACGACCCTGCGGTGAGTGTGTTTCCTGTAAAAAATTTCTTTCATTTTCGCATCCTGATCTTATCTTTGTTTTCCCTTTCCCAAAAGAAAGTAATAAACCGGATGTATCTATTGAAGGCGAAATAAAGGTCGAAAAGATATTGAGTGAATATAAAGATTATATCGATAACAAAAAATCATCTCCGTGGAAGGAATTCTTCTTTTATAAAAACGTTGGCATCCGTATAGCAAGCATAAGAATGCTGGAACACAGGATACAGCTTTCACCAAACGAAGGAATTTATAAAATATGCATAATAGAAAATGCAGAGGAGATGACGCTTGCAGCAGCAAATGCTTTCCTGAAAACCCTGGAAGAACCGCCATCTGATACCGTAATAATTCTTACAACTTCAAAAGTGAATTCTCTATTACCAACCATTATTTCCCGATGCCAGCAAATCCCTTTTTATCCCGTTTCACGTAGCATCATAGAGAAAAAACTGGAAGAAAATAAATTCCTGGAAAACATTGAAGCCAAAATGTATGCACGCATTGCCAACGGAAATATGGAAAAAGCATTGCGGCTTGTAGAAGAAGGAAGGATCGAATCTCGGGAACAGACAGTAGAACTTCTGAGGATAATGATAAATCAAGATGATATTAAATTCCTGGATTTCGTCGGCAGGCATCGTACTTCCAAAACTAAGAATCAACTGATCGAGATCATCTCTCACCTTATTATCTGGATATGCGATGTTTCTTATTTTAAGAATTATCCATCTGAAATTATAAACCTGGATAAAACAGATATACTGGAAACTCTATATCGAAAAAATCCTAATGTAGAGGATTATGTTTCCGAACTTACAAATTTCCTCGAAGAAATGCTGCGCAAACTCGATGGGCATGTGAACCAGCAGCTTATTCTGACTGAAATTTATAATAGATTATTAAAAACGTTCTTTCCCGAATAGGAGTATAAAAAAATGAAAAATGAAGAAACAACGAACTTCATTAGAAATATTATCGATGAAGATATAAAAAATGGAAAAAACAAAGGTAGAGTTCATACACGCTTTCCGCCCGAGCCGAACGGTTACCTGCACATTGGTCATGCAAAAGCCGTCTGCCTGAATTATGGCATTGCCGAAGATTACAACGGGCTTTACAATCTCAGGTTCGATGATACAAATCCTGAAAAAGAAAACCCTGAATTCGTAAATTCCATCATCAAAGATATCCATTGGTTGGGATTCGACTGGG
>JAIORR010000031.1 GCA_021108055.1 Candidatus Cloacimonadota bacterium | reverse complement strand
ACCGACGAAAACAACCAATCGGTTTCCAGCGGAATTTATTTGTATCAATTAAAAGTTGGAAATGATTTTTCCGAAACAAAACGAATGCTGCTTTTGAAGTAATTTTCAGATTTTTTTTATATAAGCTTTGGAACTTTAATGATTTCCAAAGCTTATTTTTTTTGAATTAGCATAAACTAAATTCCAGTTTATTATCTGAGAAATTCCACAACTAAAAAACACTTCCCAATAAATCATTTGACACAAAATGACCGTTAGTCATTTATTGTTATGTCTTTTAATCTATTAAATGAAGATTAAGCAGTAAAGGGAGGTCTTGTGGGTATCACGGAAAGAAAAGAAAGAGAAAAAGAGAAACGTCGTAATGATATTATCGATGCTGCAGAACGTGTGTTTTTCTCTAAAGGACAAAATCCGGCAACGATGGATGATGTTGCCGAAGAAGCAGAACTGAGCAAGGGAACACTCTATCTCTATTTCAAAAGTAAAGAAGAACTTTCGATGGCGATCAAACTGCGCGGATTGAAAATTCTTGGAGAAATTTTTATAAAAGCAATTAAAAAATATGAAACCGGAATCGAAAAGATCAAAGCTATCGGGCAGGCTTATTTCCAATTTTACAAAGATTATCCTGATTATTTTAATACGATGATCTATTCCGAATCTTGCGATCTCGATCTGATGAATAAAAATTCTTTTTGCACGGGATGTCACGATCAGGGAGATATGGCTCTGAATATTGTGAGCGAAGCACTTCGGGCAGGAATTGCAGACGGAACGATTCGACCAGAAATCGATCCGATTAAAACTGCTCACATTCTCTGGGGACAATCCTCCGGCATCATCCAGTTAATTGCTTCCAAAGGTGAGCACATCAAAAATGAACACGGTTTGTGTCTGGATGAACTGATGCTCTCTGCTTTTGACCTGATCTGTTATTCCTTGAAAAAATGAGTTCTGCATAATGAAAAACACTGTCTTTCCGAAGCTTGTCTGCCGAAGGCAGGGCTTCCAGCAAAGGAGTTCTTTCAACTAAGATTCGGAAAGTTTCAGTCTATTTGTAACCTTCCGAATTTTAATATAAGAAAAAGTGAAAGAAAGCTTCGGAATCTAAAAAATCAGGAGTATAAAAATGCTAAAAATTAAATTATTATTAAAATCGTTTTTCCCTTTAATAATTATAGGAATTATCATCGGCTGCCAAACACAGGCTCAAGAAAGCGAAGTATCCGAAATCATAAAGATCAGAACAGCTCCGGTCATCCAAAAAGAAATTTCCATTCCGGTAATTACAGGTGGAAAATTAGCTTCCAAAAAAGAAATGAAATTATCATTCAAGACCGGTGGAATAGTCGATAAGATTTTGGTTGATGAAGGATCAATTGTGAAAGAAGGACAACTGCTGGCAAAGTTGAACCTTTCCGAAATTGAAGCCCAGGTCGCTCAGGCTCGCAGCGGTTTTGAAAAAGCAAAACGTGACCTCGATCGCATTGAAAAACTTTATAAAGAAGATTTTGCAACTCTGGAACAATTTCAAAATGCAACCACATCTTTCGAGGTAGCTCGATCTAATTTACAGATCGCAGAATTCAACCTTCAGCATTCATCGATTTTCGCACCTTTAGACGGAAAGATCCTAAAACGTTTTGCCGAAGTTAACGAACTAACATCTCCCGGCTTACCAATATTCATTCTTGCAGCATCCACAGAAGACTGGATATTTCGAGTTGGTGTAACTGATAGAGATATTGTAAAACTGCAAATTGGAGATTCTGCTGTCATCACTTTTGATGCTTTCAAGGGAGAACGATTTCCGGCTCTGGTATCCGAGATCGCATCGATTTCTGACCCGAGAAGTGGAACTTATGAAGTCGAATTAAGTGTTCTACCTAAAGGATATAAATTCATTTCCGGCTTTGTGGGAAAAGCAAAGATATCTCCATCGATAAAATGTTCCTTCTTCACTGTCCCCATAGAATCTCTAATAGAAGGTAACGGAGATGACGGCTTTGTTTTTTCGTATGAAGCTTCTGCTCTTAAAGTCAGGAAAATTCCGGTTAAAATAGGTCATATTTTTGAAAAAGAGATCGGGATTATTTCCGGACTGGAAGGTGTGAAAGAAGTGGTAACAGACGGAGCATCATACGTGGAGGATGGTAGTTCTGTTTTGGAGTGCAATAACCGTGTTATTGCAAAATAACGAAGTCATTTGAAAAAAGAATAAAGTATATACATAATATACGAGGAGTAACAATGTTCAATCCGAATATTAAAAAAATTATCTTTGTATTAGCGATGATGTTATTAACTCATTTAGCTTATCCAATCGAAGCTAAAACTGGAAGACTGGCAGGCAGAATAACCGATGAAAACACGCAAAAACCTATCGAGAATGTAACGGTTGCCGTCGATGGAGAAGCAAATGGAATGTGCAACAAAAAAGGAGAATATATTCTCAAAGATATCCCGATAGGTTCTCATCAGATAAGTTATCGCAGGATCGGTTACAAAACGAGAACAAAGATAAACGTGTTCATCAAGCCAAACCAGACAACAATTATCAACATCGAAATGAAACCACAGGCAATTACCATCGAAGGTATATCGGTGAAGGAAGAAGTATTTTTCCGCGAGACACCAGATGCACCGGTAAGTTCCAAAACATTGGATATCGAGGAAATAAAAAGTCAGCCTTCCGGAGTTTATGACATCCAGAGAGCAATTCAGGCTTTGCCTTCAGTTGTCGGTGCTACAGACCAACAAAATGAAATTATCGTGCGGGGTGGAAATTATGGAGAAAATCTTTTTGTTTTGGATAATATCGAACTGGAAAATCCCAATCACTTTGCCTGGCCCGGAACAGGCGGTGGTCCCATCAGTATGATAACTCCTGAATTTGTGGAAGAAATCGATTTCTATGCGGGAGCATTCCCTTCCCGTTATGGAGATAAAGCTTCTTCCGTGCTGGATATCACTACAAGGAATGGAAATGAAAATAATTTCGAAGCTAAGTTCGACGTTGGAATGAGCGGTTATGGCGGAGATATCGAAGGTCCGCTTTTTTCAAAAGGATCATATCTTCTTTCCTATCACCGCAGTTTTATGAGCCTTCTCAGTGAGAGCATCGGTCTTACGGCAGTTCCATATTATCAGTCGGTTCTCGGAAAGCAGGTAATTAATTTTTCTCCATTCACAAAGCTTACTATCAATCAACTCTGGGGAAGTGATAAGATAACCCTCTTACACGAATCTTCCGGCTATAGTCACGGAGCAGGAGAAACCGATATTTATTCAAATTCAGGACAGTATATGTTTGGAGCTACACTAAAAAGCATCTATAATGGAAGCTACTCTCTTCTAACTTTATCGCATAATCATCAATGGTGGGAGCAGGATCTTTATGAAGCAGATACAAAATCCGCTGAAACGAGAGAAAGATATTATCACGCTTATGATGATTATAATGCTCTCAAATATTCTCAAACTTTTCCCAATACTTTTATGGGGAAATTCGAAGCCGGTGTTTCAGTAAAGTATGATGAAATAGATTTCGATATGTACGGACGTCCCGACACTCTTTATGTTTACGATACTACGGTCGAAGAAATTGTAATAATCGATACTTTAAAAGATCAATTTGGAAATCCCCGCTATCTGGGAAGCAGTGAGCCTGCAAAAAGTGATACAACAGCTTCCAAACTTGGAGGATATCTGCAATGGGAAAATCATTTTGGAAAATTCACATTGAATACCGGAATCAGGTACGATTATTTTTCCTACATAGAAAAAGGAACAATATCTCCCAGGAT
>JAIORR010000053.1 GCA_021108055.1 Candidatus Cloacimonadota bacterium | reverse complement strand
AAGAGGTTTCGGAAAGTTTCTTCTCATTTTTCATTTTACAGCCACCTCTTTAATTTAAGAAAGGAGTATGCTTGCCGGGGTGTACCGGGAGTGAGTTCGGATGAGGTAGTAAAATATGAGAAAATTCTTTTCTTTTTTAATCTTTAGTCTTCTTACCTTTAGTCTTTATTCGATTGAAGTAGGAGGTCATCTCACAGAAAACACAACCTGGAGTCCTGTTAACAACCCTTATCTTGTAACGGAAAATATTCGTGTTGAATCAGGTATAACCTTAACTATTTTACCCGGATGTGTGATAAAAATCAGCGGTGCAACTCATACAACATGGAATGAGTTTAATCAAAACTTCTGGCTTTATGGTGGTGATTCTGTAGCAAAAATGTTCTGGATAAACGGCAGAATTATAGCGGAAGGGACAGAACAAGATAGTATAAAATTTACACGAATGCAAAATGATCCCGACTATTGTTGGGGCTGTATCTATTCACCGGAACAAGCTGAGATGAGTATTTTTAAATATTGCAAATTTGAGCATTCTGCGGGTATTGGTATTTATGTAGGAAGAGTTGCCTGGCAAACTCTATCGTTTTATAATGGAATGGCAGTAGTTCAAAATTGTGACTTTTTAAATCATAGAGGTGGATTAAGTGTAGGTTATACAACAAAATATGCAGAAATTCTTTATAATAAATTCTCTTATGATTCCAATTTAAATAGTTTTATTCTATCTTCTCATATTTTTGACTTAAGTGTTTCCCATAATGAAAATGGCTATAAACCGGCTTTGATTGCTGGAAATCATTTTCCAAATAGAGGAAATATCTCTTTATCATCTATTAATTTTGTTAATAATATCAATAGCATTTCTGATATCGGTTCGAATAATGTTTCATATTTTTACGATAATACTATTGCAAATAATCAAGGCTGGGGTGGTATTCAAGGCGGCAATGTTGGTGATTCCCTTTATATTAAGAATAATCAGTTCATCGGAGGAGGTAAAGGGATAAGTATGAATTATGCTTATGTAGAGGTAATAGATAATTATTTTGAAGATTGTAGATTAACTATAAGCCATTCATCTTTGAGTAAGATTATTAATAATATTTTTGTTAATAATCCAGAGCCATCTTCAAATCCGGCAATATCTGGCAATGTCGATATCATCACAAACAATATAATAAATAACTGTGGTGTGGGATTATCCGGAAGCGGAGCAACACAATTTTCCAATAATATTATTATGAATAATAATTCTATATGTTCTGGTTTAACAGATACTAATATTATTGAAAATGAAATAATTATTTGTAATGATGGAATATTTCTTCATACTCCCTCGGTTTATGGCAATCCTATCTTCCGCAATTGTATTCTCGATTTTGAACTACCGGAAGGATGTATCGATGGAGGTGGAAATATCTGGGTAGATTCATTGCAGGTGCAGGAATTATTTGAAGATATTCAAAATGGAAATTTCCATCTCATTGAAGGCAGCCTGGCAATAGATGCCGGATTTGATACGCTGGGTTATTATTATCCCTTCGATATGGATTACAATCATAGAATCTGGGATGGAGATAATAATGGAAGTGCAATAATAGATATTGGTCCTTACGAGTACGGTTCACCTGCATTTGGCGGTATCGAGGGGTACACTTATAATACATCAACCGGAGATCCGGTAGATTATGTTTTGTTAAAAATCAACAATCAACCAGGTGAATTCACTTTCTCGGACAGCATCGGCTGTTACGAATACAAACTTCCTGTTGGGATTTATGATGTTTATGCAGAACGGGTATTTTATGAAGATGTAATCGAGTATCAAGTTGAGGTTTTTGAAGGTCAAATTACACAAATTTTTATTCAGATGGTTGAAACTGTTTCTACGGTAGAAGATAATATTCAACCTTCAATTATTGATATTCAATTATCCAATTATCCCAATCCGTTTAATCCGAGTACAACTATTTCTTTTAAATTTAGCAACGAACAAAACCAACAAACAAAAATTGAAATCTATAATATAAAAGGTCAGAAAATCAAACAATATCCAATATTCAATCATCAATCTTCAATTATATGGGATGGAACTGATGACAATAATAAGCCAGTATCATCTGGAATATATTTCTATAAACTGAAGTCTGATAATTTTGAGAAAACGAATAAAATGATCCTATTGAAATAGTTATAGATAAATAAAGGACTTAACTTATGAATGATAGAATAAAACTCTTTTCCATAATAATACTAATAATATCAGTTTCTCCTGTTTTATTGTTTAGCATTCGTGAAGATGTTAGTGGAATATGGAATCAGCCCGAATACATTATTGATAATGATATAAGAGTTCTTTCCGGTGATACTTTAATTATTGAAAATGGGGTAGCAGTGAAATTCAATGGCAACTATCAATTTGAGATCAACGGCTCTTTATTAGTTCTGGGAACCGAAGGATCAAAAGTACAATTTGAATCTTATCAGGAAGATGAAAAATGGAAGGGAATTATATTTTGTAACTACAATTCATCGATTGACAGTAGTTATATTCACTTTGCCGAGATTAGAGACTGTCTGGACCAAAATGGTGGTGGAGTCTCTATATTAGAGTATTCAAATCTTTTAATCGAGAATTCTAAAATATTTGATTGTTCTGCTACACTTGGCGGTGGTATATATATAAATTATGCACATCCAACAATACAGAATACTGAAATATGCAGTAATTATGCATCTGATTCTGGTGGTGGAATTTATTCAAATCATTGTAATATAGTTTTAAATAACGTTCACGTTCACGATAATGAATCTGAGAATACAGCCGGAGGAGCATTTATGAATTATAATCGACCGATGATCACAAATTGCCTAATTGAATTTAATACTACACAAGGTAATGGTGGTGGGATGCTTGTTCGAAATCATTATGCAGGTTCTGAAATAAGAGACTGTATTATTCGTAATAACTCAGCAGGAATGCGAGGAGGTGGTTATTATAATAATGATGGTCGTGGTTATGTTTATTCATCAATGTTTGAAGAAAATACATCATGTTTAGGTGGTGCTTGTTTCATTAGTAATAATGGCAGTTTTTTTACTAATTGTGAATTCAGTAACAATAATTCTGAATTTGGTGGTGCAATTTATATGAGCTACGCCGATTCAAGATTTATTAATTGCCTGTTTAGTTATAACGAATCAGATTTCGGTGGTGCATTTTATTCAACAAGTCATTCATCAGCCAAAATCATTAATTCTAATTTAGTTTGGAATCATGCAGTTTACAATGGTGGTGGCTATCTTACTATAATTGATAACGGAGTGGAAATTTACAATTCTATATTTTATTATAATAATACTGACGAAATACCCGGGAATCAAATCAATATAGGATCAACAACAAGTGAAACCTATATTAAATTCTGTAATATCCAGAACGGGCTGGATGGCATATCTGGTCATCCTGAAATAATGCAACCTCCATTTTATGAAAACAACATTGAATCTCCTCCTCTTTTTGCAGATTCATCAGCAGATTTTTCATTGCTTACAGATTCCCCATGCATAAATGCTGGGACTTTAGATTTGCCAGAGTGCATAGAGTTACCTGAACTTGACCTTGTTGGAAATCCTAGAATTTATGGAGATTTTGTGGATATGGGTGCATATGAATGGCAAGGTTTGAATATAGATAACTCTCAATTATCAATTGTTAATTTTCAACTGAGTAATTATCCTAATCCATTCAACCCCTCCACCACGATTTCTTTTGATCTCACCGCAGAGGACGCTGAGAACGCAGAGATCATTATTTATAATATCAAAGGACA
>JAIORR010000141.1 GCA_021108055.1 Candidatus Cloacimonadota bacterium | reverse complement strand
ATTTCAATCGGATCGGGTCCTCCCTCAAATCCTATTGGATTTTTCTTCTGGGTACAATTAAATAAAAATAATCCAATCACAAGAATTGCAATTATTTTCAAAAACATTCCTTTATACATTTATTCTCCTTATTTATTAAAATAATCAGTAGTTATAGTAGGTAGTGTGGATATGATCATAACCCACACTTAAATCTTTTATCTTGTTTTGTTTTAAAGGATTACAAGCATTACTGTTTTGTGGATAATGTGTGTGGTCTTTGTTACTAATTTCCCGCTTATACACAATATTTTTTTTCAGTTTTGAAAAAATAGACTTATAAACTTTTATTAACATCATAGTATGTGAATATGTGGATAACTACCTTTTTATTTCTTTTATGAATCGTTCTATCTGGATTCTTAATTCGCGATCGTTTTTAAATTGTTCTTCAATTGTTTTTTTAGCATGAAGAACCGTTGTATGATCTTTTCTTTTATAGTATTGTGCAATCTCTTTGAGAGATAGTTGCGGAATTAGAAGATTGGAAAGATACATTGCTATCTGGCGTGGAAAAGCAATATTTTTTTTCCTTGTCTTATCAAATATTTCCATCTGGGTGATATTGTAGGCTTCACAGACTTTCTGGGTAATTGTTTCAAGATTTATTTTCTGGATCTTATCTGAGATCATATCGATAAGAATATCACTGACTATTTCCACGGTTATATTTTCCGTATCGATATTATTGTAGGAAGCATAAGCAAGAATCCGGATAAGCGAGCCTTCCAGTGCACGAACATTACTGTAGATGTGTTCTGCAATAAATGCAATTACTTCGTTCTTTAAAAGGATATTTTCAAAATCCGCTTTTTTCTTGAGGATAGCAACCCTGGTCTCGAAGTCCGGGCTTTTGAGGTCTGCCAGAAGTCCCCACTCAAATCTTGTAACCAATCTTTTTTCCAGATCCGGAATATCTTTTGGAGGTCTATCGCTGGTTAGCACGATCTGTTTTTTCTTTTCGTAAAGTGAATTAAATGTATGAAAAAATTCTTCCTGCGTTCCTTCTTTTTTGGAAAGGAAATGAATATCATCGATCAGAAGTACATCAAAATTCCTGAATTTATTTCTGAATTCCGGCATAGAATTATTCCTGATACCATCGATCATTTCGTTTGTAAATTCTTCAGTTGTAATGTAGAACACTTTTTTATCTACAAGTTCTTCTACAACATAATTTCCTATAGCTTGCATCAGGTGGGTCTTCCCCATACCGGATTCGCCATAAAGAAATAATGGGTTGTAGGTGTTTCCCGGTGATTCTGCAACAGCAAGAGAAGCAGAATGAGCAAATTGATTGTTTGCCCCAATAACGAATTCATTGAAATTGTAATTCTTATTTAACTTTGTTTGAAAACTCGTTTTAGGTTTAATATCCCCTGTATCATTAAAGTGGTTAATTATCTTTTGAGGTTGAAATCCTGTGAACTGTATTTTGTATTTGGAATTATAAAGATTATAACATATCTCGCAGATCATTTCACTGTAATTTTTATTCAGGTAATCTGCAATAAATTGTGTAGGTACCTTTACTGTAAGATAGTTGTCGGAAAGATCTATTGCCTTTGTTTCTCCAAACCAGGTATTATATCCCTGCTCGCTGATATTATTTTGAAGAGTATTTAATATCCCATTCCAGAAACCATCTAAATCTTTCATAAACCACTATCCTTAAAATACAAAACTAATATTCATTTCATTTATCCACAAGTTATCCACATTACCCATCAACAAACATAACATACCAAATTTAAAAGAATTATAAATCCATATTCCTTCTTCAAATAAACTTATCCACAAAGCAATTTATAACCGTGAATAAAGATAAACACACATATAAAGCATACCTAAATTGAAAAATACTCTAGATCTGTCAAGGTCGGAAAAATGTTTTTATTGATTCGAAAAAAAACTATTACTATTTGTAACTTTCACGGTTATATGGAATTATATTTATATTAGTTATAATGAATATTTTAAGGTTTATGTATTAATTTCTTGAAGCTCAGAAAGTTAAAACTTTTTTGTGGATAACTTCTAAAGCTTGTAAAACATTTGACAAAGAAAAGGTATAAAAAGCTATTGGATAACTGAATTTATGGATTTTTGAGGAATATATGAAATTTGAAAAAGAAATGAAAATAATTCGGAAGGGTACGGATGAAATAATCACCGAAGAAGAATTACTGAAAAAGCTTGAAATATCGGAAGAATCCGGAAGACCTCTCAGGATAAAATACGGTATCGATCCCACCGGCTTTGATGTTCACATTGGGCATCTGGTTCCCATCAGGAAGATGCGTGAATTTCAGGATATGGGACATACCGGTGTAATAATTATCGGAGATTTTACAGCCCGGATCGGCGATCCATCCGGGAAAGATGAAACCCGCCCGCATCTTACCGCAGAACAAGTAGAAAATAATGCGCAAAAATATATGGAACAGCTTTACAAAGTGTTGGACAAAGACAAAACAGAAGTGCGTTGGCAGACAGAATGGTTTGGCAATATGACCATGGCAGATGTATTGAAACTTATGGGAAAATTTACACTGGCACAGTTCATGGCTCACGAAACCTTCCGAAGCAGGTATGAAAAAGGTATTCCATTGGGAATACATGAAATCATGTATCCGATCCTGCAGGGTTACGATTCTGTTGCGATTAAAGCAGATGTAGAACTGGGTGCCACCGAGCAGAAATTCAATATTCTGGCTGGAAGAGATATGCAGAAATATTTTGGACAACTTCAGCAAGTAGCGATTTTATCTCCGATCTTAATGGGAACGGACGGAAAAGAAAAGATGAGTAAAAGCCTGAATAATTACATAGCTGTCTTTGATCCTCCCAAAGAAAAATATGGAAAGACAATGTCGATCCCCGATGACATGATCCTGAATTATTTTAATTATGCCACAAAGTTAGATACTTCGGAGATAGAAAAAATTGCATCTCAACTAAAAAATAATGAAGTAAATCCAAAAGTAATCAAACAGAGATTAGCACGGGAGATAGTTACAATTTATCATGGTGAGAAAGCTGCAATGGAAGCGGAGAAAGAATTTAACCTGATATTCAGTAAAAAAGAAATACCTGATGAAATACCAACATTTGATTTGCATAACAATTCAATGAAACTTTCTGAAATTCTTTTTGAAAGTGGAAGTTGTGCTTCAGGTAGTGAAGCAAAAAGGCTGATAAAGCAAAATGCGATAAGTATCGACGGTAAAAAGATAGATGATATCTTCTTTGAAATTGATAAGAAATGTGTGGTAAAAGTAGGAAAAAGACGCTTCCTGAAAGTAGTCAAATAGAGGTAAAATGAATTTTATTGTTCAGTTGATAATCCAGTTACCGATCCTGTTAATTTCGCTCACGATCCATGAGTTCAGTCACGGGTATGCAGCTTATATTCTGGGAGACGATACAGCAAAGAGAGCAGGAAGATTAACCCTTAATCCGATTTCTCATATCGATCCCATCGGGTTGATCATGTTGTTCATTGCCCGCATTGGCTGGGCAAAACCCGTTCCTATAAATCCCTATAATTTCCAAAACTATAAAAGAGATACTGCACTTACAGCTGCGGCTGGTCCTGCTGCCAATTTTATACTTGCCATCCTGCTGTCGGTGGTTTTTAATCTTATCAAAAAATTAAATCCCGAGATTATGTATGCTGCCGGCGAGTTCACGCAATTCTGGATAGGAATGCTGCTTTATGCTGTACTGATAAACCTTGCTCTGGGACTTTTCAACCTTATTCCCATTCCGCCAATGGATGGATCAAAAATTCTGGGTGG
>JAIORR010000298.1 GCA_021108055.1 Candidatus Cloacimonadota bacterium | reverse complement strand
CTGTTTAAAAAAATCTTGCTTTAAAGTTCGGAATATTTTTAGTGACCTCGTTAAAATTAAAATCAGACAGGGAATCGGGATATGGGGTTGAGAAGGAAAGGAAGAGTTATAGCTGTTCAAACGTTATATTCGCTGGAATATTTGGAGGATGGCAAAGAACTTGATGAAGCTGAATTAGAGTCCGGGCTTGCAGATATAACCGGTTATAAAGACATAGGGAAAGGCAGCAAAGTTTTTGAATTCGCCCTGGAAATTATATTGAACCTTTCTGCTAATAGAAAAAAGATAGATGAAACAATAATAAAACATTCTAAGAATTGGAGTTTCGATCGTATTGCCAAACTCGATCTGTGCATCCTCCGTATTGCGGTTTACGAATTAGGTTTCACTACCACTGCACCTGCGATAGTAATGAACGAAGCAATTGAAATTTCAAAGAAGTATTGTTCGGAAAGTTCCGGAAAATTCATTAATGGTATTCTCAACGCAATCTCAAATGAGATAAAAGAAAATGAAGTTTCCTGAAACAGGTTATAATTATGAAAGATAAGATCAAATGCAGTATTGGAATAATTGTTTACAATGAAAAAGCAAACATCGGCAGACTTCTAAATGCTTTACTTTCACAGGAATTGGAAAGAGTTATTATCGATGAAATCATCATTGTTTCCAGCGCCTGCACAGATGGTACGGACGATGTTGTTCGGGAATATGAAAAAAAATATAAAAATATAAAACTTGTAACAGAACCGGAAAGAGGCGGTAAATCTTCTGCAATAAATAAATTCATAGCTGCATCTTCATCGGATGTACTTATAATCGAAAGCGGAGATACAATTCCAGCAAAAGATACGGTAGAAAAATTCATTGTTCCTTTCTTTGATGAAAAGATTGGAATGACCGGCGGAAGACCAACACCCGAAAACGATCCGAAAAAATTTGTAGGGTACAGCGTTAATCTGCTTTGGAATTTACATCACAGAATGGCTTTGATCTCTCCCAAACTCGGCGAGATGATCGCTTTCCGGAAGATATTCGATCGCATTCCACCGGATAGTGCTGTGGACGAAGCAAGCATTGAAGCTATAATAAGAGATAACAACCTCGAACTAAAATATATTCCCGATGCTATAGTTCATAATAAAGGACCGGAAAATCTTTCTGATTTTATTAAACAGAGAAAACGTATCGAAACAGGACATCTGTGGCTGAAAGAAAATCACAAATATAAAGTCATATCGCAGGATAAGGGTGTATTGTTCAAACTGTTCATCGATGAACTTATGTCCAAACCATCAAAAATATTTTTCCTGTTTGGAACAGCATTTATAGAGATATACAGCAGGTTTCTGGGTTGGTATGATTTCAAAATAAAAAAGAAAAATCCTTTCAAATGGGATATTGCAGATTCAACAAAGGACCTGAAAATAAAAAATGATAGAATTAATTCCTAAAATATTTATTTTTCAACTCTTCAGGAAATTCGGATTTCCCAGACTTCTCCCGATCAATTACACGATAGGTGCACTTTATACCTGCAATTCAAGATGTAAGACCTGCAATGTCTGGAAGAAAAAAGCAGATAATCTTACCCTTTCGGAATATAAACAGGTATTCAAAAAAATCGGAAGATCGCCATATTGGATAACCATCAGCGGCGGTGAGCCTTTCCTGCGTGAAGACCTGATTGAGATTTGTAAGATAATCTATAAATATTCCAGACCTGCAATAATCAATATTCCCACAAATGGAATTCTTACAAAAAAAATAGTCAATGATGTTCAAGCCATAACAAATGCCTGTCCCAAAACCAATCTCATTATCAATCTTTCTATAGATGGAATAAACGAGCAGCACGACGAAATTCGCCAGGTGAAAGGGAACTACAGAAAAGTCATCGATACATTCGAAAAACTGAAAAAGATAAAACGCAAAAATCTTTCTATCGGGATCCATTCTGTGATCTCGAAGTTCAATGTGAATAATTTTGCCCTTACAGCTAACGCATTGATGATCCTGAAACCGGATTCCTACATAACCGAGATTGCGGAAGAACGAGTAGAATTGGATACAATGAATTCCGGAATTACACCGGACATGCTGGCATATAAATCTGCAATAGATTTCCTGATCCACCGGATAAAGAATGAAAAATTCAGTGGAATGAACAAAATAACGCAGGCTTTCAGGATCGAATACTATAATTTAGTTAAGAAAATAATGCGGGATAAAACCCAGATAATACCGTGTTATTCCGGTTTTGCATCTGCACAGATATCGCCGGATGGAGAAGTTTGGTCTTGCTGCATAAAAGCAGAATCTATGGGAAATCTACGAGACTTGAACTACGATTTTAAAAAAATATGGTTTGGAAGAAGAATGGATAAAGAACGCAGTTCTATCAAGAACAAAGAGTGCTACTGTCCTCTTGCGAATGCTTCCTATACAAATATGTTAATGGATATTCCCACGCTTTTCCGAGTTTTTTACAGAAGCTTCATCAAGTGGTGGAGTTAAATGAAAATAAGAATTCTTGCTGCCATTATGGCTTTAATTGTATTACTTTCTGTTATTTACGTTTTTTTTGGAAAGAACTGGTTTGCCGAACAACAATATCTTCAGCAGCAGAGGAACACAGAATTCATAAAGAATGAATTGATGCAAAAATTCCTTGAAATTCAGGATCAATCTCAGGAAATTCTGGATGAACTTCTTAACCTCAATTATGAAATCGAATTCATTCCAACTCAGGAAATAAGCCTGGAAAGGGACTGGAGCTTTAAATACGATTTTGATATTACAAGTAAGCCGTTATTCGATCATAAACAAATATATCTTATATCCGGCTGTTCGTTGATGGTTTTCGATAAAAAAGGTGAAAAAGTAAACTGGAAAAAGGCATTTGATGAAGAAATTATCGATATTGAATTCCTGGATGTGAACCGATTGCTGATCCTTACAAATGGAAAGAATATGTTTTGTTTGAACAGGAATCTGGGTCGTGAAATATGGACGAAAGAGAATGCTTTTTCAATAGAAAAATCCGAAAAATACTGTTCTGTCTATCAGATCTCACTTGATAAATATAAGCGTCTTGACAGCAGTGTTATTCTTATGTTATCAGATAAAAGGATAGATGTTTTAAATACCATTAACGGGAAGGTTTTAGCTTTCCATATTTCGGAAGATAATATTCGGTTTATCAGTGAATTTGATCTTCTGGAAAAATGTGTTTATATTGTGGAAGGAAATAATTTTTCTAAAATAAATTTCAAGGTAAAAAGCTGAGATGAGCATTACAAAAGAGAGTTATAAAGGAATTAATTACTGTATTCGATGCGGGAACAAACTTGAAATTCTGCTCGATAAAGAAAATAAATTGCGTCCTCGTTGTAAAAAATGCGGATGGACTTTCTATAAAAATCCGATACCGGCGTCTGCATGTGTTATACTTAACCAGAAAAACGAAATTGTTATCATCAAAAGAAAGTATGAACCCAATCCAGGTGAATGGGCTTTGCCCAGCGGATATGTCGAGATCGACCAATCCCCGGAAGAATGTGCGATTATGGAAATGAAAGAAGAAACCGGATTGATCGGGGAAATTGTAACACCGCTTGGGTATTATCCCGATTTTTCACCGATCTATGAAAAAGTAATAACTTTTGGTTTTCTGATGCGGATAACAGGAGGTGAGCTTCGGGCTGGCGATGATGCTGTCGAAGCACTTTATGTGGCTCTCGATGATCTTCCCGAGATCGTATTTTCATCACATAATAAGTTTTTAGATCAAGTAAGAAAAATGCTTAGTCACAAAGATTTAGTCACAGACTAACATAGA
>JAIORR010000332.1 GCA_021108055.1 Candidatus Cloacimonadota bacterium | reverse complement strand
AAAAAATCCGGCTTCGTTAAACTACGCCGTGATAATAAGGAGAATAAATGAAAAAATTAGTTTATGATATAATTAACAAATTGGATATTCCGGAAGTAACCTACGCCGATGTCCGCTTCACAAATACAGATGAGCAAATGATTTATTTCGAAAAAGGTGAACTCAAACACTTCGGTTCGGATTATGATTCTGCAGCTCTTGGCATCCGCGTTTTGGTTAATGGCTGCTGGGGGTTTGCCGGCACTACAATTCTTACTGATGCTTCCATAGAAAAAACGATTAAGAAAGCTATTACCAACGCAAAAGTTGGAAGTAGATTTCGCAGGGAACCGGCTTCTTTTAAAAAATTGAAACCGGTTAAGGCAAGTTATTCATTCGTTCCCAAAGAAGATCCGTTCCAAATGGATGATAAATTCAAGATCGATTTTCATGAAAAGATCGCAAAAAAACTGGTTGGAAACAAGAAGATAGTTCATTCTAATGTTTATACGGTCTTTTATCGACAATACAAAATATTTGCAAATACAGAAGGAACTTTCGTAGATTCGCTGGTTTACGATACCATGCCCATGATATATGTTCTGGCTTCAGATGGCAAAGAAACAATGTGTAGAACCTGGCCCGGTCATATGAACGGACGTCGCGGTGGATTCGAGATTGTTCGTAATGCAAAATTGGAAGAAAATGCAGACAAGATAATTGAAGAAGCTATCAAATTGCTGGATGCACCAAGAATCGAAGAAGAACGGGCAGACATCATCATCGGCGGAGGTCACCTTGCTTTGCAACTGCACGAATCTGTGGGACATGCCACCGAAGCAGACAGAATATTCGGCAAAGAAATTTCTTATGCAGGAAAAACATTTATCAAACCTGCCATGCTTGGTAACTTCAAATACGGCTCGGAAATCGTAAATATTTTCAGTGATAGCACCAATGAAGGAGGAATGGGATTCCACATGGTGGATGATGAAGGAACTTCCGGTGCAACTGTGGACATTGTGAAGAACGGTATCCTGATGGATCAGCAGACTTCACAGGAAACGGCTGCTCTTTTGGGTATGCAGCCCAGTTCCAATATGCTGGCTTCTTTTGCAGATGACATTCCGCTTATTCGTATGACAAATTTCTGCCTTGCACCAGGAAATGGTTCTCTTGATGATCTGATAAAATCTACCGAAAATGGTTATTATATAGATTTCACCAAGACTTGGAGTATCGATGATAATAGAAATAATTTTCAGTTCACCACCGAGATCGGTTGGAAGATCGTGAATGGCGAACTAAAACATATTGTTAAAGAACCAACTTACTACGGAATTACTCCCGAATTCTGGGCAGCCTGCAATGGCATCTGCGGACCGGAAGAATGGGAATTCCACGGCACCTTCCATTGTGGAAAAGGTGAACCCGGACAAAGTATGCATCTCTCTCACGGTGTTGCTCCTGCCAGATTCAAGAATATTGTTTGTAATGTGAAAGCGTGATAATAGCTCACGGATGTACACAGATGAACACGGATAAAGGGCTTGAAATTTAATCTTGTTTCGTAGTAACGGTTTGTGATACGTTCTTTTTATAATCCGTGAAAATCAGTGAGCAATGTCTTGAATGCATCAGAATGATACGTCCTGCCGAACTGGATAATTTTGCATTAACCACCGGTTTTTTAACCGGTGGAAAAAAAGAGAAAAAAAGATCGAACCGTTTCAACGGTTTTCCAGTTGTCTCGAGTCGTCGTCTCTTACGAATCGAAACTGACAGTTGAGTATTATAGAAAGGAGTAATTATTATGAAACTATTTTACTTTTTTTTGTTAACAGTATTTTTGTTGATTTTTGTTACTTCATGTAAACTTTTTAGAAATTTTGTTGATACAAAAATAGTTTACATTGTAGTAAGTTCCACGGCCAATGTAAAAGATTCAGTTAAACATGATGCTGAGATAATAGGGCAGGTGTGTAAAGGAGATACAATTTATCCAATACACACTCATATGAATTCGGTTTCATTCGACTATAATGGAAAAAAGGGTTGGGTAGATTTTAGCGAACTTGAAAAATGCAGAATTCAGGGCAAATCCAAAGTCTCTAATATGCAGCTTTCCGAAACAGGAAATCTGATAGCAGATTATTTAAAAAAATATGGAAACTGGAAAACGTGGATATTCTGGGTAATTGCTGCTGGTTCTATAGCAGTGGTTGCCATTCTGATAGTAATTGGAAAAGCCTTGGAGAATTATTTATATTATTGGTGTACAGTAGAAGACTTTGCTTATAGTAAATTACCACATTTTGCGGCGATCATCGGTGCACTGTTTTCTGTAGTTTATATGTTCTGGTATGAAACAGTGTTGAAAGCCATATTTGTAACAAAATTCTGGTGGATGCCCAGCGGTAATAGCTGGATAGACTGGTATTTATGGTCTGCTTCTCTGCTAGGAATTTTAGGGTTATTGTTTTTCTGGATAAAACATCTGTATCACTATCATATCAGAGGATTAATTGTAATTTTTTACTACACTCTCACTGCAATCGTAGCCTTTATTGCAGGTCTTTATTTGGGCATTGCCGTTCTAATAATTGCCATTGTTCTACTCGTTATTTATGTAGGGAGTTCATTCTTGGAAGGAGTAGGGCAAGTATTTGCAGGACGTACAAGAAAACTTTCTGATAGTGAAAAGGTGCAACTTGAAGCTGATAAAGGAAAACGGGAAACGGAAAAAGATGAAGAGAGAAGACGAATAGAGAGATATGAAAAAGAATTTTAGGAAAGACATAATTCTTCGAAAGATGATTAAGCATAATTTTGCGCGTCACATAGCTCCGCTTGGGAAGTGGCGAACTAGTTCTTTATAAGTTGTACGTCCTGCCGAACTGAATAATTTTGCATTAACCACCGGTTTCAACCGGTGGAAAGAAAGAATGAAAAAGATCGAACCGTTTCAACGGTTTCCCGGTTGTTGTCTCGAGTCGTCGTCTCCCCGATACAGTCATTCTTCCTTACGGGGTAAACTTACGAATCGAAATAATCTATCAAAGAGGTTTTTATGAAAAGTAATTCAAAGATCAAGTTAGCTAATCTGACGATCAAGTTAATGGCTTTTACCGTTCTGGTCATTATCCTCTGGTTTCTGATCTTCATTGTATCCACAACGTTCAACCTGAATGTGTTTGCATCCAAAACAACAGATTTTTTTATGATGATAATTTCTGCGGCAATAGCCATCATAATCTGTTCTGCTTTCCTGAATATCAGCTTGAATATCAGCTTGATCGCAGATTCCAAAATCAGGGAAATGAAACTCGAGCCTGCTATTAAGTTTGGAAAAAAAATGTTCATCACCTTTGGGCTGATCTTTATTTTAATTGTTTCGTTCCTGTTTATAGGAGATTATTTATCCCGAAACAAAGAGAAACATCTCCTCTACAACGAATGTGAAGATATTGTTCAGCGATATGATAAATCTATTAACGAGATCACAGAATGTCTTGCCGATGAAAACAAACTAAAAGAAATTCCTTCGATACTTCAGTTTCTTTCTAACCAGAAAGCAGAATTCCCTGATGTTCAGATTATTACGAGCGTAGATTTTAACGGTCAGATCGCTTACCTTACTATAACTGGATATGCAAACGCCGAAGATCTGGGAAAACCATTCTTTAATAATTCGTTTTATCAATGTAATTCAAAAGATTGTGATTATCTGAAAAGCGTTTTTGAAGACGATTTTGATAAGACTCATTTCTGGAGCGAAGAATCGGATTACCGGCTTTATTATCCCGTAAAAACCAATAAAGCTCATTTCGTTCTGCTTTTCTCTAAATACACCCGTTATGGGAAATTCGG
>JAIORR010000292.1 GCA_021108055.1 Candidatus Cloacimonadota bacterium | reverse complement strand
TGTTCTTTTGCCAGATTAATTCCAGTCTGGAACGAACAGGCTTCAAACAAAACTAAAGCTTTTTCCAGCTTTATTATTGCCCTTTCAGGATTTTTTCTTTCAACTTCCAGCATTGCCCAATTGAAAAAAGCTTTTCCTTCTCCTTCTTTATCACCAACTTCAGCTAAGGTTTTTTGTTGTTCTGCAAAATATTTTTCTGCTTCATTAAATTGTTTGGCAGCTTTTGCACAATTACCCAGGTTTCCAAAAGTATGTGCAATTCCCTCGATGTCATTTAGTTTTGTTTGCAGTTTAAGATTATTTATGTATATTCCCTTTGCTTTCTTAAGCTTATTCGTTCTAAAAAAAATATCTCCAATTACATCATTCGCAAAGGTAATTCCAACCAGGTCTTTTATTTTTTCACACATATTTTTTGAACGATGAAGAAAATCAAGTGCTTGCGAGAATTTTTCCAAACGGTAATAAGCATCTCCAAGATTATACAAGATCAAACCCTCCTGAGTTTTATTTCCTACAGTTCCGGCAAGCTCCAATCCCTTTTCATAACATTCGATTGCTTTTTGTACATCTCCTTCCGAAGCATATACAATTGCAATATCAGACAGCAATTTGCTGGCAGAATATTTACTTCCGATTTCCTCTGCGATCTTGAGAGCCTTTTGATAAAATTCCATCGCCTTTTTCCTGTCTCCAAGACGAGAATGGACAATTCCAATGTTATGAAGTGCAGCCTGGATTAAGGTTTTATTGTTATCTTGTTGCACTATTTCATAATTTCTTAGAAAATATATTTTTGCTTTATCATAATTTGCTTTATTCAGGTAAAAAATTCCTATTGTATTTGAAAGCCTACCTTCAAAAAAAAGTTCGTTTTTAGATTTCAGGATATCCAGCAACCTGTAAGCTCGGCTTTTAAATTCTTCAGCTTCATTTAAGTATCTCAGTGCTTCGAGAAGGTAGATTTCAATATAATATTTATAATAATCTGTTCCCAATTTTGTGATTATCTGCCGGATATATTTTCTCAACTCGATGAAGTTTCCCATCACCACAAATCTATGTGCAGATAAATAGAAATACCTGTCTCTCTGCTCGAGGTCTTTTATTGATCCGGGATTCAATTTTTCTAATTCTATTTTTGCAGGTTCGGTATCACCAATTAAAAGCAGCAACTCTATTTTATTGAGAATTATTTTAAATTTTAATTTATCATTTTCATTTTTTTGAGAATTTAGTATGCTAATTAATCTTTCGTAGTATTCAATTGCAGCCAGGTTATGATATAGATTTTTTTCATGATCTCCTGCTTTTTCTAAGTAATAAATAGCATTTTTAAATATTTCTGCTTTATCATAATTATAAGCAAGATCAGTATAATAATTTTCAATTCCACTTTTATAAATATTCTCGATCGATTTAGCAGCAAGCTTATGAAAGTGTCGTAAATCTTTTTTCAATATCAGCTCGTAAATACTTTCCCTGATAAAAACATTCTTAAAAACATGGTTGTTCTTGTTTTCAGAAAACCAGATGTTCTCTTTTTCTCCATCTTTAATATATTTATCAATTTCCGCGTTCTTTAGCATTGAACTCAATATTTTTTTTGTGAAATTATTTCCAAGAACTGAAGCTGTTTTTGTGAAATCTTTTAATTCAGGATTTAATTTATCGATCCTTGCAACGATTATCGAATTAATATTTGCGGGTATTTCAAAATCTTTCCCGATTATGGAAAGATCATCAGCCAGGATGTTTTTTTCTTTTAGAAATAAAATGATCTGCTCAATGAAAAACGGATTTCCCTGACTTTTTTCCCAAACTATGTTTAAAGTTATATCCGGTATTTCTTGGAATATCAATGTATCTTTGTTCAACCTTTCTTCAAGCAAGAGTTTTGCAGAAATTTTATCAAGAGGACGAAGTGTTATCCTGCTTTTCTTTACATCCTGTAAATTAAAACTGAAAGAAGATTCATCATCATTAAAACGACAGGAAGCTATTATTACAACAGGGAAATTTCCGATGTTTCGCGTTAAAACTTCTAAGAAATTCAGGGTGTCATTATCAATCCAGTTTGTATCCTCGAATTCGATAATTACGGGTTTTTCCAGGGAAAGATGTTTTACCAGGTTCGTTAATGCATACAGGGTGTTCAGATACCTCGATTCCGGGTCTAAATTACTGTATAAGGAATTTTTCCAATGCAGATTTATTAAAGCTCCCAGAAAGGATTTTGTCCTGTTAAGTTCTTTATGTATTTGTTTATCTTGAGTAAAAATGGGAAGCATCCTGATTTTCTCTTCGAAATTCAACCAGTTAGTTTCCGAAGTGTTTTGTTCTGACTGGATAAAGAAATTAGATAAAAAGGATTTTACCGGATTAAAACTTTTTCTTAAAATTGCATCACAGGGCATGTAGATCAAATGATATTCATTTGAAGGAAATGATTGTCTTATTTCATAGATCAATCTGCTTTTTCCAATTCCTGCCTCACCTTCATTATAAATAATACCACCGAATTTATTTGTATTTATTTTGTTTATCAAGCTTTTGATTTTTTTCAGTTCAGTTTCTCTACCAAAAAGTTTTCCTTCAAAGACTGCTCTTTTCACTTGTTTAATTTCTTTATTTAATTTATATGTTGGAATTTTTTGAAAAAATCCTTTAAATTTGAAATTGTCGATAAATGAAACATCAAAATTCTCTTTCACCTTTTCAAAAATAAATCTATCGATGAAAATCTCCTTCCATCGGGCTTTCATCATAAATCTGGAAGCAAGATTAACCGACATTCCAAGAGAAGTATATTCTTCACGCTTTTTACTTCCAACAAATCCTGCGAATGCAACTCCATAGCTTAAACCAATTCTACAATTGAAATTATCAATCTCCATAACCGATAAGGTAAAACTGCAGGCACGGATTTCCATCTGTTCTTTAGTAATGGGAGCACCAAATAAAACCAGAGCTACACCGCCTTTATCACTAAAATCGATTTTATTGAAATAACCTCCATAATCTTCAGCAAGAGAAATGATCTCTGCCAAGCCTTTATGAAATCCTTCCTTTTCCTCAAAAGATATAAAACATGAGATCACATCTCTGAATTCTCCTCTTGAAGATAATGTTAAGATAGATTTTGGAATAAAGGAATGTAAGTCATATTTGCGTATAGTTTTCTTTTTTAATGGTTTTAAAGTTTCTGTATTTTTGGAACCAATCAGAAAATATCCTTTTTCTATTTTTGATGTTGAGGAACTTATAACATTTTTCAGTAGTTCATCAATAACTATTTCACCTGTCTCACATCGGGTTTCACAATGAACAGAGTTGTCTATTGCTTCTCCACGAAAAAAATAATCATTTTTCTTATCTGTATTTATGATTCTCCATTCTACTTCACCGATAGAAAGTCCAATTTTAACTTTAAGATTGAATGCCCCGAATTTTGTATTCTGAATTGCAATTTTTTTAAATATTTTTTGAATTTTTATTGCAGAAAATATTGCATTATCAGCAGAACTTTTATCAAGCGGGAAAATCGAAGAAAAAGCATCTCCTGCAAAAGTGGAGATAAAACCATTATTTTCATATATGTTATCAATGGAAGGTGTGAAGATGGTATTGATGATATCAGTCAGGATTTCAGCGCCTTCCTTTCCATTTTTCATGAGTGATTGTGTCATTGCTGTAAATCCGGAAATATCGATGAACATGGTAACTGCCGACAAAGTTCCATGAAATTTTTTCTTTTGAAGATTCTCTAAAATTAATACAGGAACCAGGTTTTTCATTCTACCTCTCGAAACAATAGAATTAACTTTGATTTGATAAATAGAGATTAACTTTGAGTGTCAAATGTTTTGTTGATT
>JAIORR010000019.1 GCA_021108055.1 Candidatus Cloacimonadota bacterium | reverse complement strand
AGCATTTCCAGTATAAAAAGAATGAGCACAAAGATCAGCAGGTATTTCCAGATTTCAAAGCCATAACGTGATTGCAGGAAATCATCTATCCAATTTTCATCTAATATTTCCAGGTTTTTCATCTTCTGTTTGGAAAATCTTTTAAAATCACTCTCGGAATAATCCAGGTTTAGCGCATATATTTTATCTGCTGTTCGATATATTCCCGGATCTGTAGGAATGTAATAATCCCTGGATAGATTGATATTATTTCCGTCCGGCAGTTGTATCTCTGGCGAGGTTAATTTTATCCTGTTGCCAATGATAAGCGAAGTACTTTCAGAGTTCCCATCTGATAGGAAGTTAAGTGTATTATATGCAAAAACGGGAAATGCCGGATCGAGCAGGAAAGGATTCTGCAGGCTTGCAATATCGAACAGCCACAGGCTTGAACCGTTTTGCTCGACAGCCACAGGAAGTCCATGAGCTTCTATGAGTATCCCGGAATTGGTTGAAACACTCCAGAAATCGTTGAAGCCGATACTTTCAACCGATTTAAGAAGGTTCGTGATCGGATGATATTTATTTGCGAAAGAGATATTATATGATGTTTTTCTGTGCAGGAATTTTTTAAAATCCATCTTGAAATTTCTTTCCAGGAAATTCTGCCACTCTTTGGAAAGACCTTTATCTGCAATAAATAAAATTTGTTTATTTGATTTCAGAAAGGTTTCCAGAATAAATTCCATTCTTCCGGAAAGTTCCGATTTCCCATAAACTATAATGTTGTCGTATTGTTTTAATGATTCGAGGTTAATGTTGTCCGAGTTTATGATCTTGATATTATTGGAGTATAATTCCAGCAGAGTTTCCATAACAAGAGGGATTTGCGGAAGGTCGGTTATAACGGCAACGATAGGATCCGGATTAAAATGGAAACAGAAATAATTACGATTATCGAAGGTTTGCCGTTCATTTTTTACTTCCACATAGCCAGAGTGCCAGCCGGGTTGCTGAAGATCGATGGTAAAGTTCTCTGTTTTTCTTTGTTCAGGAAGGATGTCGGTCACTTTTTCTGCAATAGTATTTCCATCCAGGAAAAGCTTGAAGATCACATCCTGCTGACTTCTATTGGAATGATTCACAAGTTCGAAGGTTATTTTTTTTTCGAGGTCTTTTTTTACGATCTCATTAACAGTGATAGCGTTCTGGCAGCTAATATTATTTCTATCCATTATATTGGAAGTGGGAATAAAGAAAACCGGAATATCTAATTTCTCCGGAAGAGGATATTCCTGCAAATCGGTAATAAAATAGATTTCCTTATTTGGCAGATGAGTTTCTTTAAGTTTTTCCTGTGCAAAAAGCAGTACATCTTCCAGTGGCGATATTCGCGATGCAGGTTTGATCTCTTCGATGAGAGCGGCGGGAATTTTTCCATAGATGATACTGGTTTTTATCCGGTCTTCATCCAGAGTTAATAGAAGAACTTGGTCGTTTTCCGAAATGATTGTGTTCATTTTCTGAGCGATGGATTTTGCTTTTTCCAACTCGGTTTGGGTATCTACCAGGTAATTCATACTGTAGGAATTATCCACAATAACAGCAATTCCGGTTTTGGGATGAAATTTGCTGCTCTTTAATATGGGAGCTTTGATAGCCGGACGTGAAATAGCGAGTATTATAAACAGGATTATTAACATCCTGATAAGCAGCAGAATCAGGTTTTTTATATTTATTTTTCTTCGTTGTTTCTGCTGACTTTCTTTTATGAACCTGATCGAACTGAAAATGATCCTTCGGGGCTTTTTCTTCGCGAAAAGGTAAATAAGGATGGGAATTACTATGGCAGAAGTCAAGAATAATATTCCCGAATTTAAAAACGATAATCCAAACATTATTTATTTTTTACCATTTTGATGTGTCTTATTTTGCATATTGATCCGATCGATCTTTTCAGACGATAATTTCCTTGCAGAAAAAAAGAAAAAATCCAGGTTTATATCAATTTTCAAGATATTTTTTTATCATAAATACGGTAAGTTTTGTAAAGTTCGGCAGATACACTTCTGGAAATTTTATTCATCATGGAATTGGTTTCCAGCACCCACGATAATTCTCCGTCGGTATATGGATTTTTGTGTTCATAAGCAGTTTTGAACGATCTGTAATAGAAAACCACATCGATACCGCGATTCTTATATTTATCCAGAACACCCATAATGGGAACACGAAGTCCGGGGATTTTGTTCTTGTAAATGAGGAATTTGAGCCATCCGAACGGCAGCAACTTTCCCTTTATTTTTTTCAGAATAAAATTATAGTCCGGCAGGGTAACGGAAAATCCTGCTGCCTCTCCATCTATTTCTGCAATATAGATGAATTCCGGTCTTACTATGGGCATCAGATTATCTACCAGAAGGTCAAATTCCGTTGCAGACATCGGGACATAACCCCAGTTATCCTCCCATGCTTTTTCATAAACATGAAATATCTTGGCGATATCTTTCTTTAATTCTTTCTTATTATTGGCAGAGAGTGTTCTGATAGTGAAATGCCCGCGTTTTTCAATTTTTTTAACCAGTCTTTCCAGTCTTTCCGGTGGTTTTATTACATCTACGTGATATGCATAAAGATCCATTGCTTTTTTCATTCCTGCATTTTCATATAGAGCAACATAATACTGCGGGTTATAGGTCATCATTACAACGGGAGAAGAGTCGAATGGTCCAACAAGGAGAGAACATTCATCGTTCACAGAGAGGTTCATCGGTCCGCGCATCGTGTCGAATCCTTTATCTTTCAGCCAATGATAAGCTGTATCAAAAAGAGCATCTGCCACTTCCTGGTCGTCAATCGATTCAAAGAAGCCAAAAAAACCGATCTTATCGTTATGGGTCTTATTATGAAGTGTGTTGGAATGAGCGGATATTCTTCCTGCTAATTTGTTGTTTTTGTAAGCAAGAAAAAGCTGAACTTCCGAATGTTCGAAATACGGATTCTTTTTGGGGTCGAACAATTTTTTCTGTTCCATAATTAGTGGTGCAACCCAGTAGGGATCATTTTTGTATAAAGTGAATGGAAGTTTAATGAATTTCATCAGGTCTTTTTTGGATAGAACAGGCACTATTTTCATTATATTTCTCCTAATTTCTTTGAAACGAAAATATTTATTATTCCCATTAAAATAGCTGCAACAAACATTTTTCCAAGAAAACTCCTTCCACCAGGGAAAAGGAAATTAATGAATGGCGGAAGCAATACTATCATATATTGTGCAAAACGGATCTGTTTGAAAAAAGCAACTATTATTAAAGCCAGGAAAACTATTATTATCATGGGCCAGGGTGCAAAGAAGGTGACGAAACCGATATAAGAAAAAATTCCTCTTCCGCCGTGGAAATGGTGGGTTACAGGAAGGCAGTGACCGATGATCATTGCGAAGCCCAATATCAACAGGTGGTTTTCGGTTCCGATGTTTTTTCCGACCAAATCTATTATTACCGAATAATTCAGAAGATATTTTAATAGAACCAGGTAAAAGAATATTTTTCCAAAATCGATGATTCCCGTAAATATTCCTAATTTTTTATCTATATTCCTATAAATATTTTGTGTGTCGGGATGACCTGAACCAACTTTGTAAATGTTCATACTTTTGTAGGATTTTGTTATCAGTTTTGCTGCGGAAAAACATCCCAGAAAATATGAAACAGCCATCACTAAAACAAAGTAAATTGTAGATAACATAAGTTCTCCTTTTTTGGCTGCGAAGAACGCTAATAAACGCTAAGTTTTTTCTTTAATTTCCTGAATCCTATTTTCCCTTAGTGATCCTTAGTGTTCTTAGTGGCTTATTTTTTTACCTCATCTTTTATTTCTTGAACCGAAGATAGC
>JAIORR010000109.1 GCA_021108055.1 Candidatus Cloacimonadota bacterium | reverse complement strand
TCATCATTCTGCGAGATAGCCTTTTCCGGTAAATCGAACGTTGGCAAATCATCGTTGATAAACACCCTTTTAAACAGGAAAGCAATCGCCAAAGTAAGCGGAACACCCGGCAAAACACGTCTGATAAATTTCTTTGAGATACATTTTAAAACGGTTAATGAAGAAATCGGATTTGTGAATTTCGTAGATCTTCCGGGATACGGATATGCAAAAGTGAGTAAAACCGAACGCGAATCCTGGAAGAAGATGATCGAAGATTTTTTTGAAAAGCGGTTTCAACTTAAAGGAGTCATCTTGATCATCGATATTCGGCATAAAGCCGATCCGAAAGATATGATCATGATACGGATGTTGAAAAAGAGTGAAATTCCTTTTTTGATAGTTGCCACAAAATCAGATAAAATAGCAAAATCAAAAATAGCTTCCGTAATAAAAAAACTAGAGATTGAATTTAATTCAAAAAATATAATACCCTTTTCATCATTGAAAAAAACCGGTATTCTAAAAGTTCTAAATTGGATCGCCAAATTGATATTGTGATTTTTATTTGACAGAAGATGTCTAACTGATTAAAGTATATCCGAATTTAATAAAGGTAAATTGATGTTAGAAAAAATTAAATCGCCAAGAGACGTTAAAAAGCTTTCCGTACAACAGCTTGTGGAACTGGCAAGAGAAGTTCGGCAAAGAATAATCGAAGTTACTGCAAAGAACGGCGGTCATGTAGCTCCCAGCCTGGGTGCAACCGATCTTTCCATTGCTCTTCTAAAAATATTCGATCCGCTTGTTGATCGCATCATCTGGGATGTTGGACATCAATCTTATGCTTATAAAATATTAACAGAACGAAATGATAAATTCGATACTTTGCGGCAATTTGGTGGACTCAGCGGCTTCAATAATATTTTTGAAAGCAAGTATGATGCCTTTGGTGTGGGACATGCAAGTACATCCATTTCAGCAGCCTTGGGAATTACCGTTGCCAAAGAAATGTTGAATAAAAAGGGCAGAACCATTGCTGTCATCGGAGATGGAGCTTTATCCGGCGGAATGGCTTTTGAGGCAATGAATCATGCAGGTCATATTCAAAAAGATATGATAGTGATTTTGAACGATAATAATATGTCTATTTCCAAAAGTGTGGGAGCACTTCAGGCATATCTTACGAATATGCTGGTAAGCCGTTCATATAACACCGTGAAAAGTTTTATCTGGAATTTCGCGCAGCGTTTTCCACACCGGATAAAAAGACGGATGATATTAAGTGCAAGAAGGATCGAAGAAAACTTGATCAACTCGGTGGCACCCAATATTATCTTTGAAGATCTTGGCTTCAAATATGTCGGTCCGATCGACGGTCATAATATGCATCGAATGATACGGATATTCAATAAGATCATAAAAAATATAACAGGACCTGTTTTTGTTCATATCGTCACAAAAAAGGGGAAGGGATATGAACATGCCGAAGATGATGCTCCCAGATTTCACGGTTTAGGACCATACGAAATTGAGACAGGAGAATGTTTCGGCGATAATGGTAGATCATATTCAAAGGTTTTTGGTGATTCTTTATGCGAGATAGCTGCAAAAAACAAGAAAGTGGTTGCTATCACAGCCGCAATGACAGACGGAACCGGATTAAATGAATTCGCAGAAAAATTTCCGTGCAGATTTTTCGATGTTGGCATTGCAGAGCAGCACGCAGTAACTTTTGCCGGAGGTCTTGCAATTCAAGGCATCAAACCGTTCGTGGCAATTTATTCTTCCTTTCTGCAAAGAGCTCTCGATCAGGTGATACATGATATTGCATTACAGAAACTACCGGTTGTATTCTGCTTAGACAGGGCAGGGCTGGTGGGTGAAGACGGTGCTACCCATCATGGTGTTTTTGATCTTTCCTACCTGAACCCGATCCCGGACATGATAATAATGGCTCCTGCCAATGCAGATGAATTTAAGGAAATGCTTAAATTTGCTTCCGAATATAATAAAGGTCCCATGGTTATCCGTTATCCACGCGGGAAAGCAAAATTCTGCAAATCAAAAATAGAACCTATCAAAATCGGGAAATACGAAATAATAAAAACAGGAACTGATGTAGCAATTATGGGAATCGGTAAATCTTTTGAAGATGCGGAAGCAATCTATAATAAATTGGAAGAAGAATTTCCGGAGATCAAACCTTTCCTGATAAATCCGCGTTTCCTGAAACCGATCGATGAAGATTTCCTGGAGGAATTGAAAAAGAAAGTTAAGATCATTTTCACAATAGAAGATAACAGCATTGTCGGCGGATTCGGAAGTATAATTAAAAATTATTTTGCAAATACAGATATAGAAGTTCATTCTTTTGGAATACCGGATAAATTTGTTCCACATGGTAAAACCGAAGAGCTGAAAAACCTTATCGAAACAACTCCTTCTCTGCTTTTTGAAAAAATTAAACATCTTCTTAAATAGTTTAAAATGGAATACAAAAGTGATACGATCTCTGCCATTTCCACACCAGCCGGAACCGGAGGGATTTCTGTTCTGCGCATCAGCGGTGAGAAAGCCATCGATGTAGTTTCCGAAATATTCTCCGCAAAAAAATCTCTTCATACTATTCCTTCACATAAAGCAGTTTTTGGAAAAATATTAGACGGGAAAAAACTGATCGATGAAGTTATAGTTACTACTTTTCGTGCACCGCACAGTTATACCGGAGAAGATGTCGTAGAAATTTCCTGCCATGGAAGTATCTTCATAACGAATAAGATATTAGAAATGCTCCTGCAAAAAACCCGCCTGGCAGATCCCGGTGAATTTACACAAAGAGCTTTCCTTAACGACCGCATCGGATTGACCCAGGCAGAAGCTGTGGGCGATCTGATAAATGCCAGAACAAGAATATCTCACCTGGCTGCACTGCAGCAGTTTGAGGGAAGTTTGCGGCACAGGATTGAAAAACTGCTCGATAAAATAACCGAATACCGCACAATTCTGGAATTGGAAATTGATTTCCCGGAGCAAGGATTGGAAGACCTGGATAAGAAGAATCTGAAAGAAAATTTGAATATCCTTTTGCAGGAAATGGAACAATTAGCAAAGACCGGAACAGAAGGAATAATCCTGAAAGAAGGATTAAGGGTAAGTCTGGTGGGAGCGCCGAATGTTGGTAAATCCAGCATTTTCAATGCCTTTCTGGAAACGGAACGAGCTATCGTAACACCTCATCCCGGCACCACGCGGGATTATCTGGAAGAAGCTATCTCGCTAAAAGGTTATCTGGTCAGGTTCTTCGATACTGCCGGCATTAGAGATACCTCTGATGATATTGAAAAAATTGGTATCCAGCGGTCTTACGAAATAATTAAAGAATCTCATAAAGTACTATTTATAATCGATGGGAAGGAAAACCGGAAAGAATATGAAAAACTTAAGGAATTAGTAGAATCGGCAAGAATAATAAAAGTCTTGAATAAAGTTGATCTTCTGAAGGAAAAAGAAATTCAATCCTTTGAGGAAAATGATTTTATTCCCTGCTCTACTATCCAGAAAAACGGATTACAAAAATTAAAGGAAGTAATTCTGCGAAATATTGAAATATCTGAAGATGAACTGCATTCCGGCATCCTGACCAATACCCGCCAGATCGCTGCCGTGAAAAGAGCCGTGGATTCAACCAGAAAAGCAATCGATTCGCTGCAGAATGATCTGGGTTATGAATTCACCGCCTTTGATCTGAAGGAAGCCAGCACTGCTTTGGAAGAGATTATCGGAAAAATTACAACCGACAATATTCTAAATCAGATTTTCGAGAATTTCTGTATCGGGAAGTAAAGTAGAAATGAAAAATTAGAATGAGATTTTCTGGTTTGCAAAATTGCGGACCGTAAATTTACAAACCAGTAACCACAAATTTTACATTCA
>JAIORR010000143.1 GCA_021108055.1 Candidatus Cloacimonadota bacterium | reverse complement strand
AGAAAAAAACGAGTTAAGATTTTTTAGCTGTGTTAGCCAATTTTAGTAATTTATATTCGCCGGGAGTTTTTCTTTGCTTCGTTTCTTTTGTCGGTACAAAAGAAATGACGATTAATGCCTACCAGATTCTGTCCGAAAAATTTCTTACTATTCTTCAGCAAAAAAAAATGACTTTGATTTTTTAGAGGGATATTTAATAAAAGAATTATTTGACACCTGCATTAACATCAATTTTTTGTGAAGCACGTATAAATTTAGGAGTTTAAAATGAATTGTCCTGTATGCCGCCATCAACCGATGATTATACTGGAACTTAATGATGTGGAAATTGATTACTGTCCCGAATGTTGCGGAATATGGCTCGATGCCGGAGAACTTGAACTACTGCTTGGAAATAATGAAGAAACCGATAAATTTTTATCTTCTTTCGTGATCGATACAATTACTAAAGAGAAAAAAATAAAATGTCCGATCTGTTCCAAAAAGATGGAAAAAGTATTGGTGGGAAAAGATAATAATATTCTTATCGATAGATGCAGGAACAATGATGGTCTCTGGTTCGATAAAGGTGAACTGGAAGAGATATTAAAACAGGTTTCCTGGGGCAAAGACAATAAAGTCTTAAATTTATTAAAAGAAATGTTTGATCATAATAAATTATAAAAAACAGGAGGATTTATGATAATAATACTCGTAATTATCGGTGTATTGGTACTGATGTTCATTGGCATGTATAACAGCCTGGTGCGATTGAGAAACCAGGTTAAGAATGCCTGGTCACAGATCGATGTTCAATTAAAGAGACGGCACGATCTTATCCCGAATCTTGTGGAAACAGCAAAGGGATATATGAAGCACGAAAGTGAAACCCTGAAAAGCATCACCGAAGCACGCAGCAAGGCTATGGGTGCAGACACCGTTGCCAACAAGGCAAAAGCAGAGAGCACTTTAAGCGGAGCAATGAGCAAATTTTTCCTGGTTGTGGAAAATTATCCCGACCTGAAAGCAAATCAGAATTTTCTGGCAGTTCAGGAAGAACTTTCTTCCACAGAAAACAAGATCGCTTTTTCACGTCAGAGTTACAACGATCAGGTTCTGTTCTTCAATAACAAGATCCAGGTGTTCCCTTCCAATATCATAGCAGGAATGTATAATTTTAAAGAAGAAGAATTCTTCGAGTTGGAAGACAAAGCAGAAAGAGCTGTTCCAAAAGTAGATTTTTCTTAAGTTATTTCTATAATAAGAAAAACGCATAGCCACTGATAAACACAGATGATAAGGATTTTAATATAACTCTGAAAGAGAAATCTTCCAGATAATAAAGGCTGAATATTTATGGTTATTCTATGTGGGAATTGATTCGCACAAACAAACAAAGATCATTGATACTCTTCTTTGTTATGGGTATCTGTTTGCTTGTTCTTGGATATTTCATCGGTGGAGCTTATGCCGGAGAGGAAGGCGGATATTTTGGTTTGGTATTAGCTTTTTTCATCTGGGCTTTAATGTCTATGATCAGCTATTTCTCCGGTGATTCGATAATTCTGGCAATAAGCAAAGCAAAACTTGTAAGTCACAACATCCATCCGCAACTTTTCAATGTAGTACAGGAAATGAAGATAGCAGCAAATTTATCTGAAATGCCAAAAGTTTACATCATTCCAGATCCGGCACCAAATGCATTTGCTACCGGCAGAAAACCGGAGAACAGTTCCATTGTCGTAACAGCAGGATTGTTAGAAAGGCTGAACAGGGATGAACTTCAGGGAGTAATAGCCCACGAGATGTCGCATATCCTTAACCGAGATGTACTTTTTATGACCTTTTCCGGTGTTCTTCTTGGGAGTATAGTATTACTTTCTCATGTATTTCTGAGAAGTTTGTGGTTCAGTGGCGGCGGCAGAAGATACAGTTCCAGAAGCTCAAAAGGCGGTGGACAGATACAGATGATAATGATAATTGTTGCCGTCATTATGGCTATTCTTGCTCCACTCTTGGCTCGTCTTTTATATTTTGCCATTTCACGAAAACGTGAATACCTTGCCGATGCTACTGCTGTAAGATTAACACGCTACCCGGAAGGTCTGGCATCTGCGTTGGAAAAAATATCTAATTCCGATCTTGATTTACGTTCTGCAAACAAAGCAACCGCCGCACTTTACATCGCAAACCCTTTGAAAAAGAAAGGAATGAAACTCTCCAATTTGAGCAGCACTCATCCACCGATAGATGAGAGAATCAGAATTTTACGTAATATTTCTCAGGGAGCTAATTTCATTAATTATCAGAATGCGTACTCCGATGTGAAAGGACGCCAGGCAAGATCAAATATAATACCTTCTTCGGCAATGCACAACAAAGATCGGGTATCTTTAAGAAAGCCACCGGAACATAAGCCCGGAACAAAGAAAGCTCATGACCTTGGAGATTTGATCCGTGCTGTGAATAAATATACATTTCTAACCTGTGCCTGTGGAATGAAAATTAAGCTCCCTCCGGATTTCAAAAAAACAGAAGTGAAGTGTCCTCGCTGTGGAAGTATTAATAATATTCCCGTTGCAGAAATAGCTGCGATAGCCGGTGTTGTACACGGCATTACAGGTCAGACAGAAAAACAGCCGGAAAAACAGAAACAGAAAAATGAATTTGTTTATCATAGAAAAGGAAAAGGCTGGGAATCTTTTACCTGCCCATGTGGAAGTGCAAAACAAATCTCTCCGTCTTTCAATAAACCTTATTTCTTTTGTAATAAATGCGGAAGGAAGATAATAGTAGAGTAATTGAAAAAGGATTTACAGCTTAAAAGAACATCATGTAATGCAAATTGCCGCCACCATAACCATCGATATCCGGAACGTGACTGAGCGAAAATTGAAGTCTGGCTTTTTTACTGAAATTATATGTCCATCTGATCATAAACTTCATATCGGAATTTAATTTCTCATAATCATCGAGATCATTAATATCGTCATTGTAATCCAACTTATATTCTGACCATAAGAACCCGAATTCCCAGGCACTATTGGTTAACGCATATTCCATTATTATGGAAGGAATGACCTCTCTTCTTTTAAAATCATAAGTTTTATAACCGGTTGCTACAGCATTCTGAATTATGTAATGAAGCGTCGGTCTTATCGAAATCCTGGAATTCAATCGGTGTTGATATAAACAGGCAATATCATATATTTCATTTAAATAGGAATAACTGAATTCCGTTTGATAATTAAGCTTCTTTTCAAAGAAATGGTAATGTTTTATCCTGAGTTCGGAAAAACAATCCTCTTTGAAAAAATAATACATTTTTGCTATCACATTGTTGATTTGATGCTGAAGTAAATATATTTCCGGAGAAAGTTCGGGATCATTATATTCTATCTCGGAACAATTTGTATATTTTCCTTGTGTGAAAAGCCAGAATTTATTCAAACCATAACGGATAGCCCAATTAACTCCCAAAGGTTCTTCTGTTACTTTTCCACCTTTTAGATTTTTTTCATCATAGAGGAAATCATCATAACTCAAAGCTATCCTGCAATATTTTTCGGAAGTGGAATCCGTAATAGAAAAACCCAGGTCAATATCGATCTCTTCTTTATTATAAAATGCATTGCATAAAGAATATACTGAAAAACCTCTATAAATCTTTCTTTCAAAGCCCATATAATTGTATTCTTCATCTTCATCTTTGTACTGGCATTGATCTCTGTAAAACGAAGACCGGAACCACCAATCTTTCCCGATATTTAAATTTAATACTAATTCGATCTCGTTGTAAAGATCCTTCACAGTTGTGCTGCCAAAGTCGGTCTTCAATCCATTTCTTTGAAGAAGGTTCTTTTCCCATTCGATCTGCCACGAAGGACTGAAATCATAGTTCACAAAAGCATGAATAAATATCCTGGTCTTTTTATAGTCATCATCAAATTCCCACTCAAAAGGTGCATTCTGCTGGGCAAAAGA
>JAIORR010000099.1 GCA_021108055.1 Candidatus Cloacimonadota bacterium | reverse complement strand
ACGCTGGGCTTCGTTCAACTTCGCCCGAGCAGGCAAAGATTGAGATTTATAATATTAAAGGTCAGAGAGTGAGAACTTTGGAGTGCGTCAACCGTGTTGATGCAAAAGCAACTCCGTCAGTTTATCATGTTATTTGGAACGGAACAGATGAATCCGGAAAACCGGTGGGTTCAGGCATCTATTTCTGCCGTTTGAAAGTGAATGAAAAAAGTAGAATAATTAAGAAGATGCTTCTTATCAAATAAAAACAGGTAATGACAATCAGAATAAAATTACTTTTTATTATCTCCTTTTTTTTTTCTTTTTTGTATTCTTTCAATTTCTTTTCTCCTGTTATCAGGCAGGAAAATCTGATTATATCGGAAGATGAATTAATACATAAACTAAAATATGACAGGATCATCATAAATTCCGAGAAAGTATTTCAAGACACTTTCCAACTTCTAAAAGTAAAAGATTATTCCATAAATTATCAGGAAGGTGAATTATCTTTTTCCAAACCGATCGGCAGCATCACCATAGAATATATGATATATCCACCGGAATTGCTGGAACGTTTCTATTATTATGAAGTTCAAGAATATTCCGACAGCACGGAAATAAAACTTTCCACTCGCCGCAAAAAGCAGTTTTATTCTGATGCGAATTTGAACATAACCGGAAGCAAAACCATATCGATCTCATTTGCAAATAATGAAGATTTCAGTTTAGATCAATCCTTGTTTTTGAAAATAGATGGAGAATTAAGCGAAAATCTACAGATAGAAGCACAACTTTCGGATAGTCAATCTCCGATAACACCCGAAGGAGATTCCAGGGAAATCAGTAATATGGACAAAGTATTTCTGCGGCTTTACGGGAAAAACTATGAACTTGCTTTTGGCGATCTGGAAATGAAATTCGATAACACAAGATTTATGGATTATTCAACACAATTTGAAGGATTAAAAACCGGATGGTTCGGAAGGAATAATTTCAGGGGAGCTTTGGCAATTTCCAAGGGAAAGAAAGCAACCATAAATTTCCACGGAATAGAAGCAAAGCAGGGACCATATTATTTATCTACAGAAGAAGCGGAAGGTGTGCAGGTAATTCCCGGTTCGGAAGAAGTTTTCCTAAACGGCAGATCACTTCAGCGCGGAGATGATTATACGATCGATTATTCCGAAGGCAGCATCACTTTCAAAAACAAACACTTCATTTCTTCTACAAGTTATATTCAGGTCACATTCCAGTATTCAGATGAGAACTACCGGAAGAACCTGTATCTATTTTCATCGGAAGTGAAGGTAACAGATAACTTGAAGTTAACAAATGGAATTATCGTGCAGAATGATGATAAAGAAAATCCTTTGCAGGAAACATTTTCGGAAGATGATATAAATGTGCTTGAAAATACCGGAGATAAAACAGGCTGGGGCTGCGGTATCTTTGAAGCTGAAAATGGTTTATATGACTTTTCCGAAGAAGATTCCTGTTATTATTATGTTGGAAATGATACCACTGTTACAGGTCATTATAATATCCATTTTGAATATGTCGGGGTTGGAAATGGTAATTATGAATACGTAGAAGACGGTGATTATTATGAATATGTTGGTGAGGGAATAGGAAGTTATCTTCCCATAAAAAAATTGATTTCTCCGCAGAAAAGGTCTAACTACGATATGGCAGTTAATTATCAGGGAAGTTTTTACCGGATCGATGCGGAAGGTTTATTCAGTTTATATGATAAGAACAGTTTTTCCGAGCTTGATGATGATGATAATGATGGATTTGCAGCAGGTTTTGGGATAAATGTTTTTCCGGATTTTGATAATCTCGATCCCGACCTTACATTCCGGTATAAGAAGATCGGAGAGAACATCTCTACTTTTGCCGAATTGCATAATGCACTCGATAATTATGAATTTATTCCACTGCCGGATACTCTGGCAAGTGAAGAATTTTTGTATAATTTGGGAATGAATATTTTCGATATTTATTCGCCGACAGTTATTTACAGGAACAATACAGCCGGAAATGTTGCTTCTCAGGATTATTTTTCGGTCCAATCTGATATTAAACAAATGAGGTTTTTCCCAAAAGTCAGTCATCGATATTTAAAATGGGAACAGGATGGGGAAGAAGCCGATTTTGCAGATTCGGATGTAGATCAGCATGATCTGAATATGAGCTATTCATTTCCAAATATTAAGGTGAGATTAGATCTTTTCGATAAAATATTCACTAACAAATATCAAAATTCACAGAATTTTGAAGAAAAACTAATTAAGCAAAAATATGAGGTTTCTACATTAAAGACAAAAAAAATATCTTCCAGGTTGTATTATAAAAAGGAAGTAGAAGAAAGAAACGATTTTTTTCAGCAAGAGCTTGTTTCGGAATTTGATAAAGATTCGGAAACAATCGGTCTAAACATGCTGTATAATTCGATAAAGCATAGATTGAAGTTAGACTATTCTCATCGAATTGTGAAGGATAGTACAACAACAAGATATGATCTGGCAGAAATATTGGTTAGTAACTCTTTTTACAAAAATGCTGTTAACCTGAACATGAATTATTCAATGAAGAATGTTGAGTTCTTTCCCAAAATAAAAGAATTCCAATATGTTGGAGAAGCCATGGGTTCTTATGATGTAGATTCTGTTTATGTGGGGTTCAATGAAGGTGATTATGATTGGGAAGTAACAGAGATAGATTATCAAAATCCGGAAATGTCGGTAGAAGTTAATACAAATTTTACTCTTTATCTTTCTCCGCAAATGGTCTCGAGTTCGTTTCTTAAAAGATTTCAGACCGAAACCAATTTGATGATCTCGGAAAATTCTACTGAAAGTGATAAAGTTAAGATCTATCTTCTAATGCCGGAAATTCTGATGAACAATGAAACAACGATATATGGAAGGAACTCTTTTTATCAGACTATCTGGTATGATATTATCAATAAAAAACTAACATCAAAAATTAAATATAAACAGGAAAAAACTCTCGATAATCGATATAACGATCAAAGTGAAAGAAATTTTAAAACAAACTGGGAAGGAAACCTGCGGTTGACAGCGATAAAAAACGCAAATATAGAACTTCTGTATAAAAATAGCAATGAAGAAGACTCCCGGTATGATTCACGATCTGATCTGAATTCTTTTGAACTGGATATCAGGAACAGGTTCAGTAATGATCTTATCTTGAAATCTTCTTTCCAATATTCCAGAGAAATAGGAGGTAAAGAAGATGAATCCGACGAGTATGAAATCAACGCTTACGAGGTTTTGGAAACAGTAACATTCTTCTTCAAAAGAAAATACAGACTGTTCGGGAAATTCAGTTATAAAAAAAATGTAAGAACAGGTTCATCTTTTTTAAGTTTTTTAGCTGACAAAAAAGAGGGGGATATTTTTAAGTGGAATATGAATCTTAATTATAAAGTCAGCAGGTATATTTCTGCAAATCTGGAATATTCCGGAAATAGTTATCCCCGGCAGGATGATGTTCACCAGTTGAGTATGGAAGTTAAAGCAGAATTTTAGTTTGAGAAATAAAGGTGGTTGAATGGTAAAAAGAATTGAAGATTCATTGAAAAAGGCTGCAGATCTTTTTGCAGAATCGGCACAGGATAAAAAAATTATCGGATCAACTTTGCTGATTGCCGAATCGATAGTTGAAGCGTTTAAAAAAGGTAATAAAATTCTTATCTGCGGAAATGGCGGCAGTTCTACAGATGCAATGCATTTTGCAGAAGAATTTACCGGCAGGTTCCGAAAAGACAGGAAAGCTCTTCCCGTAATTTCGTTAACAGACCCATCTCACATTACCTGTGTTGCAAATGATTTTGGCTTTGAAGAAATATTTTCTCGCAGCGTGGAAGCTTATGGCAAAAAAGATGACATCCTGATAGGAATAACCACCAGCGGCAATTCGGAAAACGTGATCAGAGCACTGGCAAGAGCAAAAGAACTTGG
>JAIORR010000152.1 GCA_021108055.1 Candidatus Cloacimonadota bacterium | reverse complement strand
AAAATGATCCTGATGAAATAATCAGAAAGTCGATCATTAAAGCCACCGGAAAAATCCGGTGGCTTTTTTATTATCAATAAATGATGAAATAATTATTGACCTTAAATACACGGATTTTTTTTCTACATTGTTATCGGAGGAGTCAATGGCAAAAAAGGACATCCCTATTACTAATAGTGACTACGGTCTATTCCCTGTGATCCCGTTAAGGAATACAATAGTTGTTCCTTACACTATCTCACCATTGGTGGTAGGAAGAGAACTATCGATAAATGCTGCAGAAGCAGCTTTGGTCATAGATAAAAAAATAATCTGTGTAACTCAGAGAGTTCACACGGAATATAATGAAAACCCAAAAGCGAAGAACCTTTACAGGTATGGAACATTGTGTACGATCCTGCAGATCCTTAAATTGCCCGATGGAAATATGAGGTTGCTGGTAGAAGGTGATAGCAGAGTTCTGGTAGAGCGATATTACAGGAGCAAAGATTACTTAAATGCTTATGTATTAAAAGTAGATAAAACGCTTTTTCAAAGCAAAATAGAAATGGAAGCCCTGGTTCGATCATTTAAAAAAGTTTTCAAACAATATGTAAATTTGAACAAAGCTATTCCGGAAGAAGCTCTTTTACCTATCGACGAAGCAACGAAACCGGAAGAATTCTTCTACTATTCCCTGGCAAATATCCAGTTGGAAATAAAAAAGAAACAGGCTCTCTTTGAAATCGATGATCTGTTTGAATCTATCAGTAGAATATATAAAATGATTGTGGAAGAAATCCAGATATTAAAATTGGAAAATAAGATAGATGGTACGGTCAATACCAGATTGAATAAATTGCAAAAAGAATATTATCTCACAGAACAACTAAAAGCAATTCATAAAGAACTGGGCGTAACCAAGGAAGAAAAAACAGATCTCCTTGATTTCCAGGAAAAAATAAAAAAAGTGAAGCTGAGCAAAGAAGCGAGAAAAAAGGCAGAGGACGAACTGAAAAAGTTTTCGAGAATGAGCAACTTTTCTCCAGAGTATTCTGTGATCCATACATATCTCACATGGATCCTTGACCTGCCATGGGAAGAACCGAAACTGAAAGATTTCACATTGAAAGCAGCTCAGAAAATATTAGATGAAGACCATTACGGATTAACAAAAGTTAAAGAAAGAATTTTAGAATATCTGGCAGTTGTAAAATTGGCAAAAAAAGTAAAAGGACAAATAATGTGCTTTGTAGGACCTCCAGGGGTTGGAAAAACATCACTTGGAAAATCCATTGCCCGAGCGATGGATAGGAAATTCGTCCGTCTTTCTTTGGGTGGAGTCCGTGACGAAGCCGAGATCAGAGGTCACCGCCGAACCTATGTGGGTGCTCTTCCTGGTGTGATAATTCAAAGTATGAAAAAATCAGGAACACGCAACCCGCTGATTATGATGGATGAGATAGATAAAATGAGCCACGATTTTAGAGGAGACCCTGCTTCCGCACTACTGGAAGTACTCGATCCCGAACAGAATTATTCATTTCGCGACCATTACCTCGATTTTGAATATGACCTTTCTCAGGTGATCTTCATTACAACTGCAAATACATTATCTTCTATTCCACAACCTCTTATCGACAGGATGGAAATTATCGAACTTCCCGGTTATACCACATTTGAAAAGATGAATATTGCCACCAGACACCTGGTTCCAAAAGTTCTGAAAGAACACGACCTGAAAGGAAAGATCGAAATTATTTATCAGGATCAGGCTCTCGATAAAATCATTAAACTTTATACAAGAGAAGCAGGAGTGCGAAACCTGGAAAGACAGATCGCCAGAATACTGCGAAAAGTAGTGAAAAAATATGTGGAAGGCGAAACCAGGAAAAAAGTTACTATAAAAAGCTCCGACCTGAAGGAATTTCTTGGCATTCCAAAGCATCTCTATTCCGAAGTTAACAGGAAAGATAGCGTGGGAGTTGTAACCGGTCTTGCCTGGACGCAATACGGCGGGGAAACACTTCAAGTGGAAGTGGTAAAAATGAAAGGTACCGGCAAGTTGAAGCTCACAGGTCAACTGGGAGATGTAATGCAGGAATCCGCACAGGCTGCTTTCAGTTATGCTCGGCTTCATGCAAAGAAATATAACGTCAAAGAAGATTTTTACAAGAACTGCGATCTTCATATTCATATCCCGGAAGGTGCAATACCAAAAGACGGACCTTCTGCAGGTGTTACTCTGGTTACGGCAATAGTTTCTGTTATCGCTTCCCGCAAAATAAAACACAACCTGGCAATGACCGGCGAGATCACTCTTTCCGGAAATGTACTTCCGATTGGCGGATTGGCAGAAAAACTGATTGCTGCAAAACGTTCAAAAATAACGAATATAATCATTCCAAAGAAGAATGAACCGAATCTGACCGAGATCCAGGACGAGATCAAAAAAGGACTTAACATTATACTGGTGGACAGGATAGAAGAAGCATTGGACTACTCTCTGAAATAGATCACTCTGAATATTCTTATATCGAGGAAAATTTGAATTTTCAAATTAAAAATGAAAAGCTGCTTTCCGATAAAACAGGAAGATTCAACATCTGCATTCAGAAAAATGAACTTGTATATATGGGATATTTCCTGGAATCTTTTGAAGGTTGGTGTAATTATACAACGCCGAACAAAAGTGAACCCGTTTTGCAGGTCGATGTTGCACCGGATTATATTAATGATTTAAAAAAAATGATGAAGTTTCTTAAAAGCTGGGAATTATAGAAATGCAAAATTGTAACGATACATTTTTTAAAAGTGAATTCCGGTACATAATCGGCTTTCCCGGATAGTACAAAGTGAAAGTAAATATTAAAAAGCTGGTAAAACAATTATTAAATGGAGATGTTTCTTCTACTGCCAGATTGATAACACTTGCAGAGAATTCGGACAGGAACGAAGAAATAATCAGTTTAATATCCCATCATCTCGGGAATGCATACATCATTGGTATCACCGGCGCTCCGGGTGTGGGAAAAAGTACACTCACAGATAAACTTGTAAAAAAACTTCGAAAGAAAAATAAAAAAGTCGGAGTAATAGCGGTCGATCCCACCAGTCCTTTTTCCGGTGGTGCTATTCTTGGAGACAGGATACGTCTTCAGCAGTTAGCTACGGACGATGGTGTTTTTATTCGCAGCATGGCTTCTCGTGGTCATCTTGGAGGGATATCTTCTGCCACTGCAGATGCTGTAAAGATCCTCGATGCATTCGGGTGTGATTATATTTTCATTGAAACCGTAGGAGTTGGTCAATCTGAGATCGAAGTTGTGAAAAATGTTGATACCACGATTCTGGTGCTCATCCCCGGAATGGGTGATGAAATACAGGCGATCAAAGCAGGGATAATGGAGATCGCCGATATTTTTGTAGTGAATAAAGCAGATAAAGATGGTGTGGAAAGAACTATCATGGAAATCGATATGCTGCAAAATCTGAGTGAAAACAAAAAAAGAAAAGCACCGATCCAAAGTGTTATTGCAAAAGATAATGTGGGTATCGATGAGCTGATCGAGAAAATTGACGATCATAAAAAATATTTGAAAGAAAATGATCTTTTTCATGATAATAGAAAAAAGAGACTCGAAATTGAGATCAAACAGATCGTGCATGAAAAACTCCTGACTAAAGCTCAAGAATTCATGAATGAAAATTACAAGATAAACCAGTTCATCGAAGATATTTATTCAAAGAAAACCGATTTATATTCGGTGGTTAATCAGATTGTGGAAAATATATTGTAACTAAAATTTCCCATTTCTATTTTACACATAAATCATTTTATTTTTCCAGCTTCAGAGAAACTATATCTTGGTAGCCGAATGCGTGAGCTTTCGGTAAGAAGAATATATCCAAAGAGAACTGCATCGCAGTAGCATATATTGTAATCTTATTATGAATAACATATCGCTTCTCTGAAGCTGAGATTTATTCTATTTTTTAATACCCAAAGCTAAC